>CAZXRO010000489.1:0-1500 GCA_964642435.1 uncultured Ignavibacteriales bacterium | reverse complement strand
GTATCCGGCCTTAATAACATTGATGCACAGTTTGAGCCCCTCGCGATCGATGGCGCCGCGCTTGACGGGGAGGGCATTGGTGCGACGGATGATTGATCCGAAGACGCGGCTTTTGAACAGTTCTTTTTTGCCCAGGAAGTACATCTGGCGGGTGGACCAGCTTCCGACGAGCGGGGGATCATAGTAGGAGACGTGGTTGCTGGCGAGTATGAATCCTCCCGATTCGGGGATGTTCTGCCGGCCGGAAACTCGTATGCGGAAGACCAGTTTGGAGATAACGCGGGTCAGGGTCCAGCCGGTGTAGTAAGCAATTTTCATTGTCTCGACGTGGCGTCGCGCACCAGGTCGATGATGCGCTCTATCTGCTGATTGATGGTCAGGTTGGTGGTGTCGATCTCGGCGGCATCCTCGGCCTTACGCAGCGGTGAGTGTTCACGGGTGGAATCGGCCTTATCGCGGCGACTGATATCTTCGATCTGTTGCTCGAGGGTGGTTTCGATTCCGAGGTCTTGCATGTCGAGCAGGCGTCGTTTGGCGCGTTCCTCGACCGTGGCGGTGAGATAGACTTTCACGTCGGCATCGGGGAAAACCACGGTAGTGGTATCGCGTCCTTCGGCGACCACGCCACCTTTGCCACCGAGTTCGATCTGATGGGTGACCATCGCCAGACGGACATCTTTGTAGGCAGCAACGGTGGAGACGTGCCTGGTGACCTCCGGGGAGCGGATATCGAGGCTGACATCTTCGCCATTGAGCATGGTATGGTTTTCGCCGCCGATGTTCTTGAAGGCGATATCGATCTTGCGTGCGGCAGCGGCGACAGCCGGGGCATCGTCCAGGTCAATACCGTGGCGCAGGGCGTACAGGGTCACGGAGCGATACATGGCACCGGTGTCGATATAGGTGAGGCCCAGGGTGCTGGCCAGATTCCTGGCGGTGGTGGTTTTTCCCGAGGCCGCGGGGCCATCGATAGCTATGACTATCGAGCCGAGTTGTGTCTTGTCCAATTGGGAATTGCTCATGGCTCAAAGATTACAAAACCGCGGAGGTCAGGGCAAGTGCGGTTTTTCTCACAGTCTTGCTCACAGTTTTGCTCACAGATTGGCTCGCAGTATTGCTCACAGTTTATCGGACTTCAGGGCGGTATCCGGCTCTTGGTACGGGACGTTGAACCACTTCATATGGAGGCTGTCCAGGGCGCCGGATCGATGGAGTGAATCCAGGGCGGTGTTGATCAGAGCCAGCAGGGAATCATCGCTTCGCCGGACAGCGATACCGTACTGCTCGGTGGAGAGGAGTTCGCCGACGGTTTTGGCATCGGCGTGACGATTGACATAGGCTTGTGTTGTCGGGTAGTCATTGAGGACGGCATCGAGATTCCCATTGCGCATATCCAGAAAGGCGGCGCCAATGTTCTCGTACGAGAAGACATGCAGTCCGGGCATGCGCTTGGCCATCAACTGGCCGGTGGTACCAAGCTGCACCCCAACGTGCTTGCCG
>CAZXRO010000488.1:0-1506 GCA_964642435.1 uncultured Ignavibacteriales bacterium | reverse complement strand
CGGTTGCGCACCTCGTTCGCCTCCAACGTCATCTTCCGCTCAACCCACACCGGCACGAAGTCATCCGGGAAGACGCCGGTGTCGGTCAGGAACTCGTGGTCGTCTTCCAGGGCCTGGAGCGCCTCCTGCAAGGATGAAGGTACCGCCTCGATCTTCTGCCGGGCGGCCTCGTTGAGGTTGTGGATGTCCTCGTTGATCGGTCCCCATCCGAGGGCACAGGGATCGATCTTATTGCGGATGCCGTCGAGGCCGGCCAGGAGCTGAGCGGCCATGGCCAGGTAGACGTTGCAGGTTCCGTCGGGCGGCCGAAACTCGATGCGCTGTTCGGAGTCGCTATTCGCATACTTGGGAATGCGGATGGCCGCGCTCCGGTTGGCGAGGCCGAAGAAGAGCTGAGTGGGAGCCTCGAACCCGGGAATGAGTCGCTTGTAGCTGTTCGTGCTCGGATTGGTGAGTGCCAGAAGCGCCCGGCCGTGCTTGAGCAAGCCACCGACGTAGTGGAGCGCCGTTTGGCTCAGACCGTGCAGGCCATCGGGGTCGTAGAAGAGGTTGCGTCCATCCTTGAGCAGGTTCTGGTGGAAGTGCATGCCGGAACCGGCTTCGTTGTAGAGCGGTTTCGGCATGAAGGTGGGGCTCAGGCCCTGGCGAATCGTCAGGTTCTTGATGATGTGCTTCGCCCACATGACGCCGTCGGCCGTGTGCAGCAAACTCTGGCGCGTGAGTTCGATCTCACACTGGCCGGGACCACCCACTTCGTGATGGTGGTAGCGCACCGGCATCCCGGCCTGCTCGATCATACGAACCATCTTGGCGCGCAAGTTGTGGAGACGGTCCAGTGGCGGGCTCGCATGGTAGCCCCCCTGGTGGGGAATGTTGTGTCCGAGCTGGTGCTCCTGGTGACTGCCGGTGTTCCAGTCGGCCTCATCGGAGTCGACCTCGTAGAACGAGGAGTTGATCGTATTACCGTAGGCAACCTTGTTGAAGATGTAGAACTCGAGTTCGCACAACCACAACCCGGCGTCGGCAATGCCGCACTCCTTGGCATAGGTCTCGGCGCGCTGGGCGATGAGCCGGGGGTCGCGGGCGAAGAGAGCACCGCTGTCGGCCTCGCCGATCTGGCAGATCATGCTCAGGGTGGGGAGTTCGTAGAACGGGTCGAGTTGTGCGGTCTCCACATCCGGAAGCAGAACGAGATCGGCCCCCGAACGCCGCTGAAAGCCCGGCACGCTGGACCCATCGAAGGCTACGCCCCGGTCGATCGTCTCCTGATCGAAGGCGCTCGTCGGCAGGGTGACGTGTTGCCACCGCCCAAAGAGGTCCGAAAATTTGAAGTCCACCATCGCGACCTGTTTGGTGTCGATGATGTTCTTGATCTGGTCCATCGATGACATTTCCTGGCCTCCCCTCTTAACTCCCCTCGCAACCAATCTGCCGGTGGGGCGAAGTATCATACGGTAAATGCCGTTGAACCGGCAAGAGCAGCATGTCCGAGCCCCTGACGCTTGG
>CAZXRO010000487.1:0-1519 GCA_964642435.1 uncultured Ignavibacteriales bacterium | reverse complement strand
GGCGGCGACGTACCGAAGCAGGCCATCACGGAGATGGCCGTTCGATTCAAGTTTGACGCCGTGATCTTCAACAACGGGCTGCATTCGCTGCACTGGACGCCGGACAAGGTTTCCGACGAGATCGTTTACGAGCGCATGCGCGATCTAGCGCAGTGCATCAAGACCGGCGCCCCGCAGGCAAAGGTCTATTACCTCATGACGACACCGCACACGGCACCGCGTCCCGCCCCGGATAAGCCGGTCGGCAGTCTGGGCGACAAGAACAACGTAGTCGTCCGGCTCAACACGATTTCGGCACAGGTGATGAAGGAAGAAGACATCGATATCATCGACGTCTACGCCATCCTGGCCAAGCAGCTTGAACTCGCCTCCGGCGACGGCTATCACTGGCAGCGCCCCGCCTACCAGATCATCAGCCAGGAGATTGGCAAGCGAGTTCTGCCGGCTCTGGGGAAGCAGTAGGAGGAGTATGTGTCGGAGGCGGAGTCTCTTGTCATCTTGGTGTGAGGTGACTCGCTGGAGTGAGTCAGGTGGCGTTCGGGGAGTATGGAGCTCAAGCAAACGTTCAGTCGAGCGCGAGCGAGTTGTTGGTATCGGTTTCGCGGTTGCTTATGGCACCACGCTCATGGCCCTTCTATCGCGAAGGAAAGAATTGTTGCTTGCCGAGTTGAGCTCCAATGTGTGGCTGTAGACGATGCTCCGATGGCAGTCCCGGTTGCCACGTCTCATACATGGTGTAAGATTGGGAATCATGTCTGTCGCTGTTCCGCGTGTTTGGGTGGCTGGGCGGATTCCACTTAGCGAGAAGGCGCCCCACAACCGCACATGTTTGAGATGAATGGCGTTTACGGAGATACGCAATGGACCAACTGAAACGGGTCAACCTCACGGGGTTCAAATCCATCCGGTCTTTGGATCTCGAACTGCGTTCCTTGAACGTGCTGATTGGAGCCAACGGGGCTGGAAAGAGTAATCTTGTCTCGTTCTTCAAGATGCTCAACGAGATGATGGGCGAGCGGTTGCAGCAGTATATTGCCAGCAGCGGGCGTGCCCAGTCCATCCTGCATTTCGGGCCTAAGGTAACCCCTCACATGGAGGCCTCCCTGGAGTTTGCCACCAGCAACGGTACCGACATCTACAAGATGCGTTTGTTCCATGCGGCTGGCGATACCCTCATGTTTGCCGAAGAGACACTGACCTTCCGGAGCACCGGGTTTGTTGGCCCGCCGAAGACGACCGAACTCGGAGCCGGCCACCAGGAGACTCGAATACAAGGCGAGGCTGAAAGAAACGAAACCATGGCGAAGGCTCATCGTCACTTGTTGAACAACTGCCGGGTATTTCACTTTCACGATACGTCGCCCACAGCACGCGCCAGGCAGTATTGCTACGTCGGCGACAATCGCTGGCTGATGCCCGATGCAGGGAATCTGGCTGCCGTTCTGTATGAATTGAAGAGAAGGGAGACGGGGGCGGCATATCACAGAGTTGTAACGACAGTCCGGCGAATCGCTCCGTT
>CAZXRO010000486.1:0-1535 GCA_964642435.1 uncultured Ignavibacteriales bacterium | reverse complement strand
CAGCGCCGTCATCAGGGCACCGTCGGAGGCATCGGCCATGAGCCAGTTCTGCCCGCCTGCTTGCGACACGATCGTTTGGCCTGGCGCGCCGCCCTGGACCCAGGCCAGGATGCTGAAGGAGCCATCCGCTGGGTCCATGACTTCCGGCGTCTCCAGACACGTGTCGACGCCGTTGAACTCCAGGGCACCATCAACGGCACCGCCCGCCGGATGCCATATCGCAGCGCCAAGGATCGCCGCGTCGTTCGCGTGGGCGCTGTCACACGCGACATCGCCTTCGACTTCATCGAGCGCCCAGTGGGCAATCAGGGTCGCATCATATGATTCTTGGCCCCAGTGCCTCATAAGGATTTCCAGATCGGCGTCATCCACAAGACCGTCACCAAGTGGGGCAGGACCGATATCACAAAGCGGATTGGCCTGTCCCCAGTTTTCGATCAGTGTGACCAGATCTCCAATCTCGGTTAGACCGTCGCCATTGAAATCAACGAGAGGAATGATCGGCACCTGCCAGATGTCGAAGCATCCGAATTTCGGCGTTTTCCCTGAGTCAGTGAAATAGAGTTCAAAGCCATCGTGTGACATACAAGGCGCCCATTGACCGCCCGAATCATTGACCGGTGGCCCGAGATTGACGGGTTCTTCCCACGGGTCATTCTTCGTCTTACGCCTTGAGAGCCATATATCGCCCGCACCATGCCCGCCGGGTCGCGAAGAGGCAAAGAAGAGTATGAGACCGTTGGGAGAAATATTTGGTGTACCCTCAGTACCCGAGTTGATCGTTGGCCCAAGGTTCACCGGCGCTTCCCACGGATCATCTCTGGTTAGTCGCCTGGTCACCCATATATTCCATGCGCCGTATCCTCCCGGTCGGTCGGAGCTGAAGTAAAGCTCAAGGCCATCTGCCGAAATACTTGGCTCAGTCTCGTGGAACGCAGTGTTTACGGATTCACCAAGGTTAACGGGACTCGTCCATGCCTCGGAAGCGGACAATCTCGTGCTACGCCACAGGTCAGCGCCACCAAATTGCGTCCACCCAGCCTGCCAAGAGGGTGCCGTATAGAAGAGTTCCAGGCCATCTGCAGAAATGCTTGGATAACTCTCGCTGCGAGGACCATTCAAGTTCGGTCCGAGTTTTGTAGGCCGACCCCAGTCGTCTTTCGTTGTCTGCCGTGTTGCGAGATAAAGATCCCATGTTCCCCAATCAGGTCGGTCGGAACTGAAGATAATCGATAGCCCATCGCTTGATATGTTCAATGCGTCATCACAGGCGTTCGAATTGATCAGTCCTCCAAGATTCGTGGGCTTACCGAAGGTGAAGTCTGCGCGAGTAACATCAGCGCACCATAAGATGCCGACCAAAACGCCCAACCACATCCATTCTGTGTTCCATTTGCCTTGCCGTTTCATTGTTCTGTCCTCCCAACGAATTCAGTATGCCCCCCTCTGTAACCTCAGGAAAAATCGAGAATCTTGCGCAGAATCTGGGAGTTTCTGCGGAATTTGTGAGAAAATTTGATCTGCCGGGCCGCCAA
>CAZXRO010000485.1:0-1564 GCA_964642435.1 uncultured Ignavibacteriales bacterium | reverse complement strand
GGCAGTGGTGAGCCCTGAGCATCCAACACCCAGCACCTACTCGCGGAACAGATCCGCATGGCTACCGGTCCGGGCCAAGTGCAACTCGTCGCCGACAACGCGGTACAGCAGCAACCAATCCGGCTCGATATGTGCGTCCCGGTAGCCGCGCCAGTTTCCTCGCAAGGAGTGATCCTGGTAGGCCTCGGGCAATGCGGCCTTCTCAATCAGCAGGCCCAGCAGAATCCGCAACTTGACCATGTCCTTGCCACGTTTCTGAAGCCGTTTCACATCGCGTTTGAACTGGCTGGAACGGACCGCAGTCAGCATCAGATCCCCAGATCCTTGAACAGCTCGTCAGCACTATCGAACCGCTTTCCCCTACCAGAATCCAGGTCGTCCAGCGCCTTGGCAGTCATCGGGTTCGGCACCTGAACCGCGAAGGGAAGTCGCTGTTCATCGGCGATGCGCAGCATCAGCAAGCGGATCGCGTCGGACACAGACAACCCCATGGCCTCCAAGGCCGCGGTGGCCCGCTCTTTGGTTCGCTGTCGATACGAGCTCGAACCACTGTATCAGCGCTCATGGCGTCCCTCCTGTTCTTCGATGGCTACAATGTAGCTACATTGTACACATGAGAGCGTACTGGCGCATCTCCCGCACTGCCTCCATTATGGGGTCGTCCACTCAGGTTGAGCCATTCAGGTCGGACCATAACGCAGGACGCGCAATGGGCTCAGGTCTCGCCCTGTAGCATGCAGACCACCTTTTGACCGCGTAATCGCCTGTGCAGTTGTGACCGATTTCAAACAGTGTGCGGGCCCTCCCCACTGGCGGCCGAGTGGCCGATAAGGGTCGACTTGAGACCCCGCAAGCACTGCTGTTCGATCCCTTGAAGCGAGGACAATCTCTCTGGCGGGGGCTAAGGTGGGGGTCACTCCCGGATCAGACCTGTCTCAAATCGCCCCGCAATCGGCTGGCAATTTTCGGTATCAGCCTCGTAAGCCCCCTCGGGCACAAAGCACAAAAGCGCCGCGAACGTGCCGCTGGCATGAAGGTTGTCAGCGGCAGTGTCGAGCCGCTCAAATGTGATCTGTGCCGGTTCGGGGGCGCCTTCCGAGGTCCAGTAGGACCGCATCCCGGACGGGAAATAGCCGACTGACAGGCCGATCAGATTGCTTCGTGGGTCGGGCTCGGTGTTGGTGAACAGCGCTTCGATGGTGATTGGCTTGCCTTCCGCACCTTGAATTGTCAGCGATGTCGCCCCCATGACAGTCGTCAAAGAAGCGGTCGCCAGACGCCTCCCGTCATCCAGATAGCTCATCATTGTTTGCGACAGCGTTTCGCCGTCGAATTCCGCCTCTATCAGGCCGATTGTCTGGAAATCCTCTGCCAATACGGGCGATGCCAGCAACAAAAAGGCGGGGGCTAGAAGAAAGGGACGAGTCACGGCGTTTTCCTATTCAGTTGTCGGTTCAAAGTGACAATCTCGCTTGATTGCGTCGCGCCGGGGTAACTGCCCTGTGGTGCAATACGACCCCTTGGCGCATTCGAGCTTGGGGCAGCATACCCCGGCGGCATTCAG
>CAZXRO010000484.1:0-1564 GCA_964642435.1 uncultured Ignavibacteriales bacterium | reverse complement strand
ATCAAGAACAACGACAAGGTCGGCCTGATCATCTTCACCGACACCATCGAGAAATTCATCCCGCCCAAAAAGGGCCGCTCTCACGTGCTCCGCATTATCCGCGAGATCTTGTATTTCCAGCCTCAGGGAACTGGCACTGACATCGGCGGCGCGCTTGAGTACTTCAACCGCGTCATCAAACGGAAATCCGTCGTGTTCCTCATAAGCGATTTCCTCGGCGAGGACTACTACAAGCCCCTGCAGATCGCCAATAACAAGCACGACATCATCTCTATAAAGATCGCCGACCCCCGCGAAACCGTTTTCGAGAATGTCGGCCTGATCGAACTCGAGGATGCCGAAACCGGCGAGGTCTTCCTCGTCGATACTGCCTCGGCCGACTTCCGACGCGAATTCTCCACCCGGGCCGCCGAGGACGCCGCCATGCTCAAGCGCGGGTTCCAGATGATCAATGTCGATTTTATCAGCGTCCGCACCGACCGCTCGTATATCGTGCCACTGATCAACTTCTTCAAGATGAGGGAGAGGCGACTATAGCATGATGCACATTCGCTACAAGATTGCAGCAATTGTCCTCTTGGGTGCCCTTAATTGGGGGGCGGTTGTTGGCTGTGAAGACAACGACGCCACCGTCGATTTGGAAATGCACCGCAAGCTCGCTACTGAACTGCGGGAATCGCACTTGTACCAGGCGGCGATAGATGAATACTCGTCCATGTTACAGGCAAAGGGTCTGCGACCCGCCGAGCGAGCCAATCTGCACTTCCTCATCGGGCGCATCTACTATGACGACCTGGCTGACTATACCCGGGCTGCTGCACACTTCGTACGCGCGCGAACGCTGAATCCCGATGCGGACTTCGCGAGTGAGGCCTCACGAAAGCTTGTCGCCAGCCTGGAAAAGTCCGGCAAAATCGCCGATGCCCGTCGTCAAATGGATGCCTCCGTGAACATCGACACCGAACCGCGACAGCCCGGGGATGTCGCCGTTGCGGTGGTCGGCAATGACACTGTCTGGTCTTCTGCTGTCGAGCGTGCGATCGGTGAACTACCGCCCGAACAGCAAGCCGACATCGCCTCCCGCACCGATCGCATAGAATTCACGCACCAGTACGTGGCCCAACAAATGATCTACCGCGCCGCGCTCAGGGAGGACTACGCCTCCCGACCGGAGATCCAGCGAAAACAGGAAGCCCTGCTCAAACAACTCCTGGTCAATGCGTTCATCATGGATAAAATCATGCCGGACCTCGATGCCGACAGTCTCGACATTCGCACCTATTATCAGGCCCACAAGGCGACACGATATAACAACCAGCCGTTCGATTCGGTCATGACCCGCGTCGTCTTCGACTATTCCAACGAAAAGGCCCAGGCAGCCTTCGATCAGTACATCCAGAAACTTGCCCGGGCGGAACACGTGGAGTTCTTCGATCACAATGTCAGGTAGCACAAGACATACAGGCTATTCGACAATCCGTCTCGGCACCATCCTCTTGCTGACCGCCATTGTGCTCAGCTTGGCACCACCTGTCACCATTGCACAGGATGCTGCCTCTGCCGA
>CAZXRO010000483.1:639-1589 GCA_964642435.1 uncultured Ignavibacteriales bacterium | reverse complement strand
ATAATATGGTACAACTATCACTCAAGCAGACTACAGGCGGCAGACAGTGTTGACCCGCCGCCATAAGACAATAGTCGTCACCGGCGGCGCCGGGTTCATCGGCTCCAATTTCGTACGCTACTGGCTGCACCGCTATCCGAGTTGGCGCGTGATCAATTTCGATGCCCTCACCTATGCCGGTAACCGCGACAGCCTGAAGGACATCGAATCCGATCCCGGCTATCAGGAACGCTACACTTTCGTTCAGGGCGACATCCGCGACTTCAATGCCCTCTGCAACCTGTTCGACCTGTTCAAGCCGCAGTATGTGGTCAACTTCGCCGCCGAGACCCACAACAGTCGGGCTGTTGTCGAACCGCGCGTCTTCTTCGAAACAAATGTCGTCGGCACCCAATCGCTGCTGCACGCATGCTTCACGCGCAAGGTGCCGCGGGTACACCACATCTCCACCTGCGAGGTATTCGGAGACCTCGCCCTGGATGCCACCGAACGGTTCACCGAGAACACACCCTACAACCCCAACACGCCCTACAATGCCTCCAAGGCCGCCGCCGACCTCGCCGTGCGCTCCTACTTCCGCACCTTCGGCCTGCCCGTCACCATCTCCATTTGCTCCAACAACTACGGCCCATACCAATTCCCCGAGAAACTGATCCCCCACTTCACCATCCGCGGCCTGCGCGGCGAGAAAATGCCGCTGTACCAGAGCAGCCAGAACAAACGCGAATGGCTCCATGTCGCCGATCATTGCCGCGCCGTCGAGATGATTCTGCAGGACGGCACCCCCGGCGAGACCTACAACATCGGCAGTGAGGTAGAGGCCGATATCGAGACTATCGCCGACCACATCATCGCCGAACTCGGCCTCGATGACTCGGTCAAGAAGTACGTCCCCGACCGCCCGGGCCATGACCGTCGCTACCTGCTCGATTCCACCAAGATCCGCAACC
>CAZXRO010000483.1:0-629 GCA_964642435.1 uncultured Ignavibacteriales bacterium | reverse complement strand
ATTGATTTCGAGGACGGCCTTCGTGAAACTATCACATGGTACCGTGAGAACGAATGGTGGTGGCAACCCCTTCTCGAGCGATCCTCCGTCAACGAGGAAGCCTGGTCGAAGTCAGACAAGAACTGACCCTCAGTTCACACAAGAAGCTACAATAGATAAGGCCCCCGATTGCTCGGGGGCCTTGTTCACTAAACAGTAACGTGTTTGGTCAAATTGTGCTCGCCCTTGGCGAGTGTGACCCGACCACCAGATCTACTCAACTGAGATAATCTCAACCCGACGGTTCTTCTGGCGTCCCTCAGGTGTCGCGTTGTCAGCCACGAAATACTCGGGATTCTCACCGAATCCGCGAGCCGTCATGCGGTCAACATCGATCCCCTTGCCCACCAGATACTGCAGAACAGCATCGGCACGATCCTGCGAAAGCTCCATATTGAAATCCGCCGGACCAGTGGCATCCGTGAATCCGCGAATCTCGATTTTCGTCTCCGGATACGCTCGCAAGCTCTGCACCACTTCGTCAAGCACTTCCTCGGCCGCGCCCGTCAGCTCCGCCGAACCCGAGGCATACCGCACGTTGTCAGACAACGTGATCTTCTCAGTAATCCGCTTGGCAACAGGACAACCCA
>CAZXRO010000482.1:0-1591 GCA_964642435.1 uncultured Ignavibacteriales bacterium | reverse complement strand
TGCCGGGGGGGGCGATGTTGTTGAGTTGTCGGTCCAGTTCGGCGCGGAGCTGATCATAGACGATATACTTGCCGCCCTCAAGGTAGCCGAGGCGAATGGTGTCGGCCGGAGTCTGGGCGGCAGCGGTGGTGGCGACGGCCAGTGCAAGCAGGCAGCCGATGACGGCGGCAGTGAGTCGAGGTCTTCTCATACGTTCCTTCACCTGTTTCAGGTAGTGTGTGTTATCAAGACGTATGTCGAGCCGAAGTATAGGAAAATGATTGCGGGGGAAAAAGGGGAAATCTGAGGGGTGATCAGGCGAGGAAGAACGAAAAAACGGCTTGCTGACGGATCGGCAGGCCGTTGGGGATTATTCTGTGGGGCGGCTTATTGCTGGCGGGTGTAGCTGTTGGTCATGGTTTCGATCTTGCTGACCAGGTCGTTGGCCCGATAGGGTTTTTGGAGGAAATCGACCTTGTGCTGGAGGTCACTGGGCAGTTGGGTGGCCGTGTCGGTGTGCCCGCTGGACAGAAGGCAGGGCAGGTCCGGGGCTTTCTGTCGGAGGTGACGCAGCGTTTCCTCGCCGGACATACCTTCCATGACGTAGTCGACGATGACCATATCGATCTGTTCGGGTTGTTTGTTGAACAGCTCTATCCCCTCGAATCCGGATTGTGCCAGCAGCACCTCGTGTCCGGCACGAGAAAGGATTTTCTCGGCCAGGGCGCGTATCATCTGCTCGTCATCGATGATAAGAATTCTCATTGCGCGATTCCCCTCGTTGGTGACCGGGTACCGCCGGGGTGCTCGGGCCGGTGATGCCGGTGTGGTCTGTGCGTGAACTTGACACATCCCAGATTGGTTTCTTACTTGATACTATCGGCTTGAAACGGAATAAGTTCAGCCTGAACATACTCAGGCTACGGTCTCGGTGGCCGATAGTCAATGAATTCCGGGCCGAGAGACTCGTGTTTTGCTTACTGATTAGCGGTGAACGGATCAAGTGGAGTTTATTCTGGAGTGAGTGAGCTATGAAACTGGCGCTGGTACAGAAAGCTATTACGGATACGGATTGTGCGCGGTGGCTTGATCGGGTTGATCGGCCGGTCGATGTGGTTTGTTTTGCTGAGTTGGCGACCACTGGTGCGCTGTATGAGAAGGGAGCCGTTCCAGACGCGATGAAGGTGGCTAAATCCTTACGGCGTGACGAATTCGGGGTACTTTTGGGGATGCCTCTGGAGGCCGAGTACGGCCTGAGTAACACCTGCGTGCTGATCGACAATGAGGTGATGTACTGGTATAGCAAGATCAACCTTTTCGAGCCATTCAATGAGCCGCAGGTGTATATACCGGGGAAGAAGCCGGGGATATTTGCGACACGTTGGGGCAAGGTGGGGCTGGCGATTTGTTACGATATTCGGTTCGAGGATATTTTTCGGACGATGGTCGACCGGGGGGTTGAGACGGTGTTTGTACCGTCGGCGTTTCCGCGTGTGCGGGTGGCTGATTTAGCCGGGTTGCTGGAGGAGTATGCCGAGCGTTTTGGAATGAACATGGTGGGGATCAATGCGGTGGGGGATGATGGGCGGCATGAATTCGGGGGGCGATCGAT
>CAZXRO010000481.1:0-1592 GCA_964642435.1 uncultured Ignavibacteriales bacterium | reverse complement strand
GCAGCGGCCAAAGAGACGGGCGCTGATGCTATCCACCCCGGGTACGGTTTTCTGGCCGAGAACCCGATTTTGGCCAAGCGATGTATCGATGAAGGAATCACGTTCATCGGGCCGACGCCGGATGCGATTCGGTTATTGGGCAACAAGGTGGAATCACGGTTGACGATGGCCGACGCCGGGATTCCGTTGATTCCGGGGATGAAGGACAGTTCGGGAGACATTAAGGCGTTCCGGGCGGCTGCCGATACGGCGGGCTATCCGGTAATGATCAAGGCTGCAGCCGGTGGTGGTGGCAAGGGGATGCGAGTGGTACACAACCCGGAGGAACTGGCCCCGGCGGTTGAGGCGGCGCAGCGCGAGGCGGGGAATGCCTTCGGGGATGATACGGTTTACCTGGAAAAGTATATCGTCAATCCGCGCCATATCGAGTTTCAGGTGCTGGCCGATACGCATGGCAATACGGTGCACGTGTTTGAGCGCGAGTGCTCGATTCAGCGTCGTCACCAGAAGATAATCGAGGAGAGTCCCTCGGTGGCGGTCAGCGAGGAACTTCGGCAGCGCATGGGGGCCAGCGCAGTCAAGGTGGCGCAGGCGGCCGGATATGTCAATGCGGGGACGGTAGAGTTCCTGCTCGATGCGACCGGCAACTACTATTTCCTGGAGATGAATACGCGCATCCAGGTGGAACATCCGGTAACAGAGATGGTGACCGGAACTGATCTTGTGGTGGAGCAGATTCGCATCGCGGCCGGGGAGAAGCTGTCTGAGGCGTTCTTCGAGTTGACGCAGCGCGGTCATGCGATTGAGTGTCGAATTTATGCCGAGGATGGTGAGAACAACTTCATGCCATCGACGGGTGAGGTTGTGCACTACTCGGAGCCGGTCGGGCCGGGTATTCGAGTTGATTCGGGGGTGATGTATGGGTCACAGATCACAATTGACTACGATCCGGTCATGGCGAAGTTGATCGTTCATGCACCGACGCGCGAGATGTGTATCAACAAAATGATCAGCGCGCTGAACAACTACAAGATTCTGGGCGTGCGGACGTCGAAGAAGTTCATGATCGACTGTATGACGCACGAGGCATTTCGTGAGGGTAAGACGTATACGAACTTCATCGAGATGAACATGGCAGAGCGCGAGGTCGGCCTGGAGGGGTATCGGGATATCGCGGTAGCGGCAGCCTCGGCGGCGGCGATCAACCGTCCGCAGGCGGCGACGCGCGGTGGCGATGGGCAGCAACAGCAGGCATCGCCGTGGGAGGCAATTGGCGCTTGGCAGATAGGAGATTTGATCCATGAGTAATTTGGAATTCCTGTTTGAAGGCGAGGTGATTGATACCAAGGTCGAGCGTCGCTCGCAGACGATTGCGGTGATGGTAGGAGAGAAGGAGTTGGTACTGCTTCCGGCGGGGAATAACCTGTATACGGCACAGGTTGATGGTCGGACAGTGTCGATTGCCGCGGTCCGTCACAAAGATAAGTACTACCTGGACATCGATTCGGTCCTGATCGAATTGACGGAACCGTCGGCGGATATGACCTCGAGCGGTACCGGGGATGACGTCGAGGCGGACAAGATCTTCGCTC
>CAZXRO010000480.1:0-1602 GCA_964642435.1 uncultured Ignavibacteriales bacterium | reverse complement strand
ATTCCAGTTGGCTTCGGTGATCGGGCTGGTATGGTACCGGATCTCATATGTGGTAGCGTAGCCGTTCCAGAGGTCGTCACCCGGTGTTGTCCAGGTGAGCGTGATGGCGGTTCTGGACGAATCCACAACATCCAGATCAGTAATGACCGCCGGGGCTTGTGTGTCGGGTGGTGGTGGCTCGGAATCCGTCGTAGCGCTGACCACGGCCGACATATCCGACCAGTTCGGGACCTCGTCGCCAATCTTGATGGCCAAGTAATACGTAGTAGAGGAAGCCAGCCCGATCACCTCAAAGATCTGGGGGGTCCCCGGAAGGGACGGAGATGGTTCATTGTCGACCTGCGTAGCCGAGGCCCAGTTGACCTCGGTCAGTGGCGATGTGCTGTATCGAATGTCGTAGACAGAGGCTTGCCCCGAGACGCCATCGTCACCGGTAGCCATCCACCGCAGCGAGATGCTGGTATCGGTAGTGGCATAGATGCTGACCGCGCCCGGAGGGCTGGGGCTCTCCTCGTCCTGTTGAGGATCACTACCGCCCGTCGTTGTTGCCGAGACAACGTTGGACAATACCGACCAATTGGGTATCTCGTCAGCCGTTTTCAATGCAAAAAAGTACTTCGTGCCGGCAGTCAGCCCCTGCACGGTGTAGCTTTGCTGTGTTCCCGCCACCAGCGGGGTCGGCTCATTGCTGACCTGTGTGCAGGTGTTCCAGTTGGCTGTGGTAATCGTGCTGGTGCTGTAACGGATGTCATACAGCGCCGCCGTGCCGACAGTTGAATCATCGCCCGGCGCTCGCCACTGGAGAGTGACGTCACTATCGGCAATGTAGGTGATACTGATGTCCGCGTATGAGGCTGGAGCCGCCGCACAGACTATGGCGATACCGAACAGAATCGGCAACAGCACGGCCGATCTCATTCGGTGCATGTTGACCTGACGATCTCTGACTATCCCGATCATCCCTTGACCTCCCAAGTGGCTGTAGCGGCGGTGAGTGTCTTTAGTTGTAGTAATCGGATGGATCGAGGCGAATATTAAGACACCTATGGTGCCGAATACAAGCCGTTTCTGGCCGAATAGCAACTAAAGATTGCCTGTCGCGTGACAGTTTTCCGCCGCTTGTCACGAGCGTGACGTTTCCGGCACATGCCCTCTGCCGGGGAAACGTCCATGTTCCATTCTCAACACCTTACTCACAATTTGGTAAAGCACGCTCCGTGCCACCGAGTGAGCCAGGTGATTCACTTGCTAATCAACAACTTACAGGCCCCACTGCCCTTCTTGAGTCAACCCTGTCTGTATCAATTCTGATCAACTGGCGCCATTTGCACATCTTTCCGCCAGAGTTTTAGTACAATTGGATCAGGTCCTCTTCGAGTTTGTTGCCCTTGCGTTCGAAATGTACATTCAGGGCCAGGTTATAGATTCGTTGCATGCAGTTCAGGGTCGTATAAAAGGGCTGCTTCACTTTGTCCTGCGCAGCCCGTGACATTTTCCGGCGAAGCTCAATGTCGTCGACCAGTTTTCGGATAGCTTCTCTCATACCTTCGACATCGCCCGCCTCCACCACCAGCCCGTCGACACCATCCTCGATATATCCAA
>CAZXRO010000479.1:0-1626 GCA_964642435.1 uncultured Ignavibacteriales bacterium | reverse complement strand
TCACGACCGTGAGTTCCTGCAGTTTGGCGCGGTTGACTGGATGGTGTCGGCCAACCCGCTTGGCAACGAAGAGCATTTCTACGCCATGAATCTCGGCGGGATGGTAGCGGGGGGCGATCTAAGTGTGGGTGCCACCGGCAACACCGCCAATGGAATTGAGACCGATCAACTGACCTATCTATGGCACTATTATACTGACCGTTCACCATACGTTACACAAGCCGAGATAGGTCACATCTATGGGCAGGGACAGTTGGGGCGCGGGCTGATAGGCGCTATGGTGACCAATCGGCCGCAGACCCAGCGTGAGTTCTTTCAGACGATTACACTCGACGGGTACCTCGGAGAGGGGTGGGAAGTTGAGCTGTATATCGATGGCAATCTGGCCGACTACACGTTCACCGACGGTAACGGTGAATACCGGTTCGATGTCGATTTGGTCTACGGTGCCTCGATGATAACTCTGAAGATGTATGGTCCCAACGGTGAGTACCGTACCGAGGAGCAGTATGTCCGTATTCCCTATAACCTGATTCCCTCAGGGCAGATCGAGTACACTGTCGCCGGCGGCCAGACCAATGTGCCAGAGCAGTATGACAGCTATGCTAACGCTGCTGCATACTATGGCCTCCATTCACGGGTGACGGTCGGACTTTCGACCGACATGCCGTTGGCTACGGACAGCGCCATTGGAGCGGCCTATGCACTTGAGGCGACCGGCCAGCCACTGCCGAACCTGACGTTGTTTTCATCGTACGCACCCGAGATTGCCGTACAGGCCGATGCGGCGTATACACAGGTCAGCGCCTTCAGTTTCTCGGCGGGGTACAGTCGGTTCTTTGAGAACCCGCATCGCAATCGGAGCCTTCGGCAATATCAGATCAGGGCTTCGACGACATTTCCGTTCAGACTACTGGGTCGGCAATGGGGTGTCAGGGGCAATGCTACCTTTGACCGTTTTCCCGATTTACGGATGCTCCAGATCAATTATGGGTTCAATGTCGGGTTACCGAGGCTATACATCAACTATCTCGGGAGACTGCGGCAGCAGGACTATCCCGACAGAACTACGACGAGTCTCACCAGTCAGATGTACCTTCTGACACGACTTCTGCCGTGGTTTAATCCGCAGTTTCGGATCACCTATGATCATGAGATCAATGATCTGTCGATACTGGGTGTCTCGTTTGCGCGCAGGATTTTCCGAACCGGGCAACTCACCGTGGGTATCGAGCATAACCGCCAGACAGGGACAAACACCTTTCAGCTCAGTTTTAATATCTATGCTCCTTTTGCCAGCTTCGCCTCGCGGGCCACGTACATCGATGCCAGCAGTGAACTCGCCATCAACCAGGTACAGCGCGGCTCTGTTCGCTGGGACCAGGCGGCCAATCGCCTGCGGTTCGACCGCCGCAACGGCGTTGGCTATGGTTCGGCACTGCTGAGGCCGTTTGTTGATGCCAATGCCAACAACAAGCGAGACCCCTCGGAGCGATTTGTCCCCAACGTGCGGGCGCGTATCAAGGGTGTGGGAGGAAGACCGCTGGGCAAACAGCGGCAGTACTTCTATGATCGGCTGCGTCCATATGATGACTACCTCCTGCGGATTGACCAGTACAGTATCGA
>CAZXRO010000478.1:0-1633 GCA_964642435.1 uncultured Ignavibacteriales bacterium | reverse complement strand
CCGCAAGGACGTCTTCTCCGGCATAGTCGATTTCGAGGGCTATCGCGTATACCTCGCTCTCGATGATCGACAGGAATCATTCTCACTTGTCGCATCATACGACATCGAGGACTATAACAGGTATATCTACCAAACATCCGGACCTGCCCGCGGTGAGTGGCAGCTTGTTGAGACACCCTTCTCTATCGACTCGCTGCGGCAGCTCTACGGTGATCCTGCATTCCAGCCCTTGAACTACACTCGCAACAACCCCCTGATTCACAATGATACCTCCTTCTTCTTCGAGAAACAGGACTTCAACGCCTCCAGTCTCAGCGGAGTACACAGCATCCGCAAAGCGTATCCCGATGCCCCCAAACCACCGGCCGATCCGAATCAGTGGACGGCTGAAATCGTCGTCGACTACTACGATGAACCGCTCCCCAAGTACTACGAGTATGAACTGGAGGTTGAAAACCTGCTCTCCACCGTTCCATACTGGATTGCCGTTACCGCATTCGATTTCGGCTCGCCTGTCTCGGGTCTTGAGGCCCTGGAAACGGATCCCCTGAACAACTACCTGGTCGGCTACCCGCAACCGACCGGCGAAGAGGTTTCCGAACGCAATCTCGAAGTGTATGTCTATCCCAACCCGTATCGAATCGACGCCAACTATCGCGGACTGGGATTTGAGGGAAGGCTCGACGCAGACCGCCCCGATGACAGGGTGCGAGCCATCCACTTCGCCAACCTGCCACCCAAGTGCACCATTCATATCTATACCCTTGATGGCGATCTGGTTCGCCAGATTGAACATGACAAACCCGCCGACGACCCAAAGTCGTCGCACTCGTCGTGGAACCTGATCACCCGCAATACCCAACTGGCCGTCTCTGGTCTGTATTACTTCGTTGTCGAGTCCGACCAGAAGACACAAATCGGCAAGTTCATGTTGATTATGTAACCCACGTCAGCGATATTCCAATGTTGCTGCTATAACCCAACTGGCCGTGATTCCACCGGCCCTTTGGCAAAGGAACCAGCACTGACGCTGGAATACAGCATTGACCTGGACCGTAGTCATGGCTAATATGATCAGACGATTATGGCACTGAATTTCGTCAATAGGGTGACATCCCAAATCGCGGAGGAGTGATTATGGACAGAACGGCTATCGCTCGATGGTCTCTTGCCGTTTGCATAACCTGCATCTTTCTTTGTATGTTAACGGTACCCACCATTGAGGGCCGCAGCGCCCCAGGTAACAAACGTGATCAGGATCTTAGCCGCGCCAAGGCCAGCTTCACTCCTCAGTATCAGACCACTCAGCACAAGGTCGGTCGTATGACGCTGGGTATCTCGAATCAGGGCTGGTTTGGCTCGTGGGGAGGTGGCGGGCGCACCGATATCTTCACCGGAGAACAAGTCAAAGCCTGTGAGTTTCCCAAAGGAAGCGATACACGCTACCTGTATGCAGCAGGGTTCTGGATCGGCGGCATAATCGGTCGCGATACGCTCGTTTCGACAGGTATTGATGGCTGGACCGGTGGCGAGGAGTTCGCCCCGGATGAAGCCCCATTTGGTGCTCTGGTATATCGGTCGATCATTGATCCTGAGTCCCCCGAGTACGAAGGTGCCGTCTCTGAAGAAGACT
>CAZXRO010000477.1:0-1655 GCA_964642435.1 uncultured Ignavibacteriales bacterium | reverse complement strand
CAATGCTCTACTGAAGCTCATAAAACCTCCTTTTCTGTGATTTGATCACTCCTCTGAGAGCGCTCCGTGGCGCGCTCGATGTTCCTCGCTTGGTCCTGGATGGAATCCGTTTGGTGGCAGAAAGTTGAGCGGGCATCCGACTTTCTCTCGGTAATGCACATTACGTGATGGTGCACGGACGTTTTTCTTCATACTGGCCCCGTCGTTCATGTCATGCCGAGCAGTGTACTTGAGGGCATCGGCTGGCGGTTACGCGTGCTGCGCGCGGGCGAAGGCCTCCGCCGCAAAGAGAGTTCGTCTGGTCTACATCCTCCAGGCACGACCATGTTCGGCTTCATTCGCTGCTGATCTGAGATTGAATCAACTCTCGATTAGAAACGGTTCTGATTCGTGTTTGCTTTGTGTTAGATTGACAAGCAGGAGCTTCATGCGACCGTTGTTCACAATAACCCGCCGCGCCAGGGGGAAAGTTGCCTTTGGTGGCCGGAGGCACGGAAATAATGAAAATGATGCGGGCGAATCTACTTTGCATAGAACCATGGGAGGAGACGCCGAAGGAGGGCGACTGTGGGGCCGGGATGCGCAAGAAGACCTGGTGATTCTTGCTGTCTTGGCCTCCTGGGCAGGCCTCGATACCCAGACGGGGCCCATATCGGCAACTTCAGACCATCGACTCGGACTTGCTCGGGCTGCGAAGAGGGACGGAAACGTTCTATGCGGATGATATGCATCTCCAACGACATGGATCTTCAGCCGGTGCATGGCCTATCGGTGCGAACACTGAAGCCGACAATCTTCCAGACGGTGTTCAAAAGGCAACGACGTGGATTCGAGGCAGCTTTGTACAGGGTCCGGGACGTGCTCCAGGCGAAAACACAAGAGGTTGGCGTGATGATTCTCAGCCTTGACCAATTTGTCTATCACCTCCAGACTGTCCCGTGTGCTGACAAATTCCTTCAGACCGTGGTAGAATGTGACGATTCCGTCACACCATTTGAGCGCGTCACGGATGATCTGTAGTCTATTGGTGCTGCACGTGTGCCTGGCACGAAACCGAGGATCCGTGCTTGGCCAGACGAGCCCTACCATCGCACGAGGATTTGAGAGTGCACAATCATCGTCACAGGATTGCTGCTGCCCTCCGGTTGCTTCCACCCATTCGCATTGTATTCGCCTGAGGAGGTTCTGGTGTCGTCTTCTCCATGCCGCCAGCTTCTTGTGAATCCTGCGTTGCGCGTCATCCTGGCATTGCCGGGCCGCCAGCGCATGGAACTCCGCTGTCCTGCGATGGACCTCCTCCGCGATCTGCAATATTGCCATGGCATCGAAGTGTATATTCACTGCTTACCCCCAGCGGTCTTGGATCGTTGCTTTGCAGCCGATCTGTGACTGTACAACCAGCAATTGACCTTCCTGTGACTCGTAACTAGGCCACAGGCGTGATTGCGCTACGATCATAATCGTGATTGCTAAATGGAGATTAATGGTGTGTTAGTTTCCGGCGATGTCTTGTGGCGAGGACTGCGTCCAACGCGTGGACCGGTCAAGCGGCTGGGATACCTAACTCACTTGAAGCAGAATCTACCGATCGGCAGTGGTTTCACCGAGGCCGCCTGCAAAACGGTGGTCAAACAACGCATGTGTGTGTCTGGCTC
>CAZXRO010000476.1:0-1664 GCA_964642435.1 uncultured Ignavibacteriales bacterium | reverse complement strand
TTCCTTCTCCCGGGCTGCATGTACCCCTGACAACCCCTCCCCCAACAAAAAAACCCGGCAAACTACCGGGCTTCACTACATCCTCCGCTTCCCCAAAGAAAATCAAACCGCCGTCGGATTCTCCAACTTCTCAAACTTCCGCTTGATCTTCTCCTCAATATCCAGAATCTTCGTGTCGTCATGATAAACAATGGTCTCGAACGACCGCAAACTCCCCAACTCTTTCAATACCGACTGAATCGTCGTCACACAGTCAACAATCACACCCATCGCTCGGCTGGCTGACTGCTCCGGATCACCTATCAACCCGCGCTCCACATCCACCTGCACCAACTGCGCCCGACCCAGAATCGTCCCGGCGGCATTGTTTAGATAATGATTGAATGTCGCCGTGATCGTCTTGAGCGCATCCAGCGCCGCCTGCCGCACCTGCGCCTGTGCCAGCTCCTCCTGCATGCGACGGTTCTCCCGAAGCAGCGCTTCCAGCGTCACATACTGCTCATACAAGCGCCTGTTTGCCTCCAGGAGCAACTCCTCCACGGTGCCGATATTCATCTCAAGGAACTTCGCTTCCTCGATCATATAACTCGTCACACCCGCCTGAACCGCTTCCAAATCCTCGTTCGTCAACTGCAAGTTTGATTGCATGATCTCCCGACGTTCCAGATCACCGGTCGTCATCGTCCTCGCCTTGACAACAGAATACTGGCTGAGCGCATCCGCCAGACCCACGATCTGCGGAAGGTGGAACTCCTCAGATTTCATCGAGGACACAAAGTGGTCATGGTGATGCCCCACGGCATCGCATATGCCCTCCGGAAGATGCCACTGCTCAAACAAAAACTGCGCCACACGGGCGTGGTTCGTCCCCCAGATATTCTCCTCGACATCCTCCAACCGCTCGCCCGATTCCACCACCGGCCAGATCCGCTCAAACTTCTCCGGGAACGAACTCTCCAGCACCAGAATACCCACATCATGCAGCAATCCCGCCACAAACGCCTCATCCGGGTTACTCTTGCCCGACTTGTCGGCAATCATCCGCGAGGCCACCGCACACTCCAGCGAATGGCGCCAAAAACGCACACGATCGATTCGACCCTTCAAATTAGCTGTCAAATCATACACCGAGGACGACAACGCCAGTGCCTGCACCGCCCGAGTGCCCAGCGTCACCACCGCCTGACTGATCGTCTTTATCCCCCGACGAGCCCCATAAAACGACGAATTCGCCGCCCTTAGTACCTTCGCCGCTAAATTCGGATCACGGCCAAGCACGTCGGCCAGATTCTGTGCCGAGGCCCCTTCATCGCGAACCAGACGTAATACCTCGGCCATCGTTTGTGGCAGGGAGCTCAGTTCCTTGTGCTCATCGAGGATCTTTGCAAAAACGGTGTTGTCCATACTCTCCTTTGTCCCTTTCCATAGTATCGGCCAGTGCCCCGCATTTGTTGACCTCGGATTGGAAAAGAAGCCCGCCGCCAGCGCTAACTGCCTGCCGCCCTTGATGATCGACGAACCAGCCTGGTCATCCGACTGTTCACGCTCCGCCTCAACGAGGGCGACTCCGGACACAAACTCAGCGCCCGCCTCGCGAAATCCAGCGCCCGAGCAACATCCTTCTGCGTGTGCTCAAAATGCTTGGCCAGCTCAATACTCGCCAG
>CAZXRO010000475.1:0-1668 GCA_964642435.1 uncultured Ignavibacteriales bacterium | reverse complement strand
TCATTGAACACGGTGATTCTTGCCTCGGAATCAAGACACACTATCAGGCTGTTGGCGGTGTCAAGAAGGGAGCGGACGAAGTCACGTTCCTCCTTCAACGCTATCTGGGCCTTCATCGTGTCCGTTACATCGTGGGCAATCACCATCGCCGCCGTGATTCGGCCCTCAGCATTGCGGAACGGCTGGACGTTGGTGAAGTACCACCGCCACTGATCGCCAACCTTGGTAGGTGCCTCCTCTTTAAACTCCTTGCCGGTATCAATGACAGTTCGAATGTTCTGCATCTGGTAATCGGCCAGATCACGCTGAAACAGCTGATGCATTGTCTTGCCAATAAGTTCCTCCACCGGCTTTCCATGAGCCTGGGCACCAATCACATTCATGAACAGAAAGGTCCCGTCGCGATCGACCAGTGCTATACCGGCCCGGACATTCTCCACCAGAAGACGGTATCGTTCCTCGCTCTCACGCAAAGCATGTTCGGCGTGTTTGCGCTCGGTGATGTCCTGTCCGACGGCAAGAGCCA
Source organism: uncultured Ignavibacteriales bacterium (assembly GCA_964642435.1). GTDB lineage: Bacteria > Zixibacteria > MSB-5A5 > GN15 > FEB-12 > WJKG01. The sequence continues at coordinate 1,142 of CAZXRO010000475.1, read as the reverse complement.
CAATATTGTCGGAGTCTTCCGGGACAATGGCCGAGGTAGACCACAGAATGTTGCGTTCCCCACCGTTCCGAGTCAGAATCCGACCCTCATACATGCCGCGCGGATTATCTTTGACCCACTGCACAAAGTCCTCCGGGACTTCCTTGCGCATGTCCTCCGGCAGAAAGAGCGACGGCCAGTGCTTCCCGAGTACCTCGCTGCGCTTGTAACCGGTAATCCTCTCACATTCGGGGTTGAACTCCGTAATGTGCGCATCCTTGTCAAGCGAGACAACGAGGCTGGTGGCGGTATCGAGCAGGGAGCGAATAAAATCCCGTTCTTCTTTCAGGGCGACCTCTGCCTGACGAATCTGAGAAACATCAGTTGCAATCACCAGCGCCGTTTTGGCTATTCCGGAAGCGTCCTTCACGGGCCTGACAATGGAGAAGTACCATCTGGGCACGCCTTGCATCCACGTCAGACTATCGAGAGTCTGCTCCTGACCAGTGCCCAACGCTTTGACCACACATCCCATCTGACGTTCAGCGGCTTCCGGCGGGAAGAGATCGCGAACATTGCAGCCAATAATCGCCTCAGGCGGTTGACCAATGGCAGCAGCGCCCGGCTCGTTGATGAATTCAACGGTCCCGTCTTGCGCAACCAATCCAATAAGCGCGCGCACACCGTTGACCAACAATCGATAATGCTGTTCACGGTCGCGCAGCGCCATGTCCGCCAGTTTGCGTTCCGTGATATCGACCAGTGCGATGTGTACCGCCGGGCGTCCGTTGAATGTGGCCTTCACTGCGAAAATCTCGATCCAGCGAGTCTTGCCAGTCGCCGTCATGACACGAGACTCATAATGAGAGGGATTGTCATCACCTGCAATACGTGTCTTGAATCGTTCCATCAGCATCTCGCGAGAATCGGGATGGATCAATTCTCGAAAGAAATCCTGGACGGACATCCCTGTGAGCTCAGTCTCGGTCATTTCATACAAATCACATGCAGCCTTGTTGGTGAACACGATGTGATCATCCTGGTAGACCATGATTCCCTGAAGGGCATACTCAGCCAGGTTGCGAAAATTCTCCTCGCTGATCTCAAGTGCCCTGATTGCCTCCGTCAGCCTCTCAGCCTCGACGAGTCTCTTCTGGGCCTGG
>CAZXRO010000474.1:0-1679 GCA_964642435.1 uncultured Ignavibacteriales bacterium | reverse complement strand
TGACCGCCTCGTCCATCGTGACTTTCGTCGGGTCGTCCCATCCGGACAAGCTGGCGTTCACCTTGCCATCCGTCACATATGGGCCATATCGCCCCGTCATTACCTGGACCTCTTGCTGTGACTCAGGGTGCTTGCCGAGTGACTTGAGCACCTCTTTGGTATTACTGCCCCCTTTAGCCAGAAGCTGCAGAGCTTCCTCGAGTGTCACCTCGAAGGCTTTGTCGACCGAGGGCAGCCGACGGTACGTCTTGGCACGCTCCACGTAGGGGCCATAGGGACCGAGGCCGGCTGTGACCTTCTTGCCCGTCTCGGGGTCTGTCCCTAACTCGCGGGGGAGTGACAGCAGTCGCAACGCGTACTCCAGATCGACCTCTTCGATCTTGCGATTCTTGGGCAAACTCACCCGTTTCGGCTTCTTCTTGCTCTCACCTGTTTCCCCCAGTTGCACGTAGGGTCCATACGGTCCCACGAGCGCATAGACATTCTTGCCGGTGTCCGGGTCGGTTCCCAGTGGGTCATCGGATTTCTTGCGGGCCTTGATCAGCTCGCGCGCCTTTGCCGGATCGAGTTCGTCTATCAGCAGGTCAACCGGGACTGTTGCCGTGTTACCATCGCCGCCCTCGCCGCGCTGCACGTACACGAAATTGCGGCCAATCCGCACCGTGATCGGCTCCTCGGTCTCCGGATCGCTGCCGACCTGAATCGCCGGGTAATCGATCTGCGGAAGCTGCTCTTCAATATCCTTCGTCAACCCGTTGTCCTTGTCACTGCCGCCGAAGTAGAACTGGCTGAGGAAATCCTCGGGATCGACTCGGCCCGAGGCAATGGCATCGAGGTCCTTCTCCATCTTGGCTGTGAACTTTAGATCAATATAGTGCCCGAAGTGTTTACGAAGGAGATTCACCACCGCCATACCGATGAAGGTCGGTACCAAGGCGCCACCCTTCTTGAGGACATATTCGCGCTGCTGGATGAGAGAAATCGTCGGAGCGTAGGTCGACGGGCGGCCGATACCCTCCTCCTCGAGTTTCTTCACCAACGATGCCTCCGTGTACCGCGCCGGGGGAGAGGTTGTGCGTTGCACCGACTCAAGCTTCGCGAGCGTAACACCCTGTGCCGCCTTGTCGTCAGCGCCCGCAATATGGTCACCCTCGTTCATTTCCGGAAGGATCGTGTCCTTCTGAGCACCTCCGGCCACCTTCAGGTAACCATCGAAACGAATCACCGAACCCGTAGCCCGGAACACGTTCTCTTCGCTGTCGAGCTTCGCCGTGATGTCGACCGTTGTTTTGTCCAAAATGGCATCGGCCATCTGGCTGGCGATGGCACGCTCCCAGATAAGCCTGTATAGACGAAGCTGATCCTTGTCCAGGTACTTTGCCATCGATTTCGGGTCGCGGGCGATCTCGGTCGGACGTATGGCTTCGTGGGCCTCCTGCGCCGACTGTGACTTCGTTCGGTAGCGACGTTCCCCGGTATGGTACTTGTCACCATAGTTGCTCTTGATATAATCCTTGGCGTCCGCCAGCGCTTTCTCGGAAAGCACGGTGGAGTCGGTACGCATATAGGTGATCAGACCTTCGCGTTCACCACCACCCAGGTCGATACCCTCGTACAGTTGCTGCGCCACCATCATCGTCCGCCGAGGTGACATGCTCAGTCGGGACCCCGCCGCCTGT
>CAZXRO010000473.1:0-1680 GCA_964642435.1 uncultured Ignavibacteriales bacterium | reverse complement strand
CGCCAGGCAATCGCCGCCGTGACCGCACTCCCATCGAGCGTGAACAGGCAACTCAGGTCGTCAATCACCAAATTGCCGGGCGAGCTTGCTTCCAGCGCCACCCCTGTCGTCCACGGCAGCGGCGTTCCGATTGTCAGCCCATTCGACACCACACTGTCACCTCGGGAGCGGCCGGAGAACGGCGTGATCAGCGCCCGCCAGGTCTCTCCGGGAGCCGTCAGCACCGGACTGATCCAACTATCACCGCTGTCACTCTGCAGCGCTATCGCCTCGGCCGGCAACACCCAATCGAAAATGCGGATCTCATCAATTACACCCTCGAACAGATCCCCTCCACCGCTACTGCCGATCAGGATCGTCGTGTCCGATACCTCCCTGTCTGCCGCAGGCAGTACCGCGCTGTCGACCAACTGCCCATCGCGGTAGAGACTCAGCAAGCCGCTCTCGTAGTCAAAGGTCACCGTTGCCAGCACCCAGTCATCCAACGGTAACGAAGTCGGATCTATCACCTGTGTCCAATCTCCATTGTGACCGGCCGTAATCTGCCCCGACGCACTCACCCGCAATCCGTGTCCAGCAGTATGCTCTGTACCACCAATAACGTGACCGCCCACAGCCGATGGCCGTAGACGGGCCTGAACCGTATATGATCCCGAAACCGGGAACCCACCCTCGGCCATCACATAGTCATCCGTGCCATCGAAAACATAAGCCCCAAATCCCTGCCAGCCGACCAGTGAATCCCATACCGGATCGCCGAACGCAACCAACTGCCTGCTCCCGGAGCCCAGGTCAGCCAGGGCATAGTCGGCGCCTCCCTCAAACGGCACAAACAGCCTCGCCAACGGCTGCTCATCTCGCATCCAACACACCGCCGCCGTCGTCGCAAAACCGGCCAGGTCGTAATGGCATTGAAGTGTATCATCGGATGCATTGTCAGGCGAGGTTGCACTCACATGAACATTCTCTACATTTATCAACGGTGACAGCGTGTCCGGTTCCGGCAGCAGCGGCAACAAAGCATCAAACCAGACATCGGCCATCTTCTGGTAACCGACGTCATTGGGATGAACCCCGTCGCGAAGATCATCCGGATACACCAGGGCATGCTCCATATCAACCGCTATCAGGCTGTCACCAGCCGCAATCCGTTGTTGCACCAGTGTCGTCACCGAATCATTGAACGCGATCGTCTCCGGATCATTACCGTCCCAGCGGAGCACTATCCGCGACGCAATAACCACCGTCACCGGATGATTCGCCGCCTCCCACACATCGATACTGTCCAGCAAATCATAGACTTCCTGCGGATCCTCGTTGCTCCCGGCAATATCATTGATACCAATATGCAGCAAGATAATGTCAGCCGGGTTGTCGTCCAGCCACCACGTTATCGTGTCTCGGAGCTGATCCGCCCGGTACCCCCCGTGTCCCTCATGTTCAACATCGAAATCAACAGGTGAACCGTGAATCATACTGCCCACGAAATCCACCTGGTACCCGGCCTGATCCAGCATCAGGTACAGCGGCCGGCGGTACCCCACCTCCCCGGTGCTGCCCCCCCCACGCGTGATGGAATTCCCCAAAGGCATTATTCTCACTGTCTGAGCCTCGACGAAAGGCGCAACGAGAAGACTAAGTCCGATGACAAGCAGAGAACAGGACAGAATCGTCCGGTGA
>CAZXRO010000472.1:0-1681 GCA_964642435.1 uncultured Ignavibacteriales bacterium | reverse complement strand
GGTCGAGACGGCGTTCTTGAGCAGGAACACTCCGGGCATACCCATCAGCTCCCGTTCGACGGCCAGCTCGTGCATATCTATGAGGCTATCTCGTTCAGCTTGGCTCAGTGTGGAGTCAAATGCCACGCAGATTGTCTGTCCGATATACACCGGTGTTCCGTCCGTCAACTGATAGAAAGGCTCAGCGAAATCCACTTCCGAGAGTAGCTGAACGGAATCGAGAAATGGCCTATAGTCAGCGCCGGTTGTCAAAGAGCACACCACAAACCCGTCGATAGTCTCGGGGTTCTGGAGTACCTCGGCAATTCGGTCGATCGATTCCAGGAAGGTGATCTGCTGCAACGGAGTCAGCGTTGGGCCGCATTTCACCATCACTTTGCTTGAATCGATATCGAGGTCGATTGGCCCATAGGTACCGTAGTAGAAATCGGCGTGTACCGGAGCGCCCAGAAGGAGCACGATACCCAGTGCCACTGCAATTGTCATAGTCCTATTCATTGTCTAACCCCTTTCAATTTGTGAAACTGTTTTGACAATACACGTCATACAGATCGACGCGGTTTACGTCGACCTGTCCCAAGTAATAGAATTCATCCTGCGCGAGTTGCGCAGTACTAACCGTGATGAACTGGCCTGTTCCGCGACTGCCCAACGCCAGGAGTCTCTTCCCGTCGGGTGTCATAGCGAGTTGCCCCACGGGCAGCCCGTTCTGGATTGGGCTGGAAGTTGGAATGCCGTCTATGAGTCGCATGGTCTCGATATCAAACACATAAATTTCCACCTTGGGTGGCATGTCCGAATTCAACGTACCCGGACTGGTGTAGAAGACATAGCGACCATCCGGGGTCATGGCCATATCACCGTAACCCGGTCCGAAGACGTGCGAGAAGACGAGCGAGTCGATACCCACATCGTAAACCTCGAAGGCGAAGACATCGTGACGCAGCTTTCGATACAGAAGCCACTTCGTCTCATCCACCGACGGGATGATCTTCCGCAGCTGCAGTTCCGGATAGGGCAGTGGCCTTTCCTCAAGCTGAGGTTCCTCAGCCTGCAGGTCCAGTACGTACACGCTCGGCGAGTAGGGCACACTGCCACAGTAGAACGTCTCACAACTGGATGAAAAGACAGCCGCTCTGCCTGCCGTGGTGTCGTGAAAGATCACGGAGTAATCAGGCACCGACAGAATCCATATATCATCGCCAGCAATCGCGATCAACTGATTGTCTGAGGACACCGCCACATCACCAGCGTAGTTCAGGACGGTAATCGTCTCAAACGTCCTACTGTTGACGACATGGATGGCCCCCTCATGGCTGAAATACAACCGCTCGCCGTCAGCAGACACAGCCCTGAGACCATAGCTGAAGCGATCCCCAAGGCTGCCGACCGTGTCTACCTTCTGCTGGGCAGAGTGGTAACGAAAGTACGTCGCCTCGGAGCCGACATCATTGCCGTCATCTCCTGTTATGTAGAAGATGTAGTTCTCGTCATCGCCTGAAGCTGGACCGGTGGGGTTGTCGTCGTCGCCGCACCCGCTCAGCAACGCAGCGCCGTATAGCAGCACCAACGTCGCTGCCATGAACAAGATCTTTCGCATCGTCCGTGAATCAAGCTCGCCGCTATGTCGTCTCATTCACGCCTCCTTTTCTGCACAGGACGCAGTGCCGCTGCAATTGTC
>CAZXRO010000471.1:0-1682 GCA_964642435.1 uncultured Ignavibacteriales bacterium | reverse complement strand
TCTTGCGAGGCGCCCTTCAGGCTTAGGTCAGCCAACTGCGGGGTGTTATTCCACCACGTCGTTAATTGTATTGTCCAAGACACCAGCGGCGTTAATCGTCCATGTATCAACCGCGGCGTCATCGTCCAGTTGGGCCGTCGCGGTAGCCGTAAAATCCTCCCCGTTGACTACGACATTGTACTCGTACAAACGAGGTCCGTCGTCATCCACATGGTCCTGCAGCTGAACACCGATCTCGTTCAGGTCATCGCTATAGACACCCTCAGCCTGACGATGGGTACGCTCCATCGTATAGATCTGCTTCAGGAGCTGCTTCGCCTCAGACTGCTTGGACTTCGTCGTCGCCTGCATGAAGCGCGGGATGGCCAGAGCAGCCAGAATACCGATAATCACGACCACGATCATCAGCTCGATGAGCGTGAAACCCTTCTGGCGGTTGTGGAACTTGCTGAACATAGTCTTTCCTCCTACAGTTCTTAACAAGGCTTATGGTTTCAGTTGCCTTTTGTGTCTTACTCTGCCTCCTACATGGCAAAGCCCGTGCCCGACTCCGAGGCAAGCTTTGAACAATCTCAAGCCATTATCCAACAACCACTTAAAAGACACCGCCAGACCCGCCGAACTTCTGTGGGAGCCCCCCCATAAATCCGACAGAAATCTCACCTGCGCTCTGCGGCAGATTGCCACAGACTCTTGCATTTTGCAAATCGCAACAGCCGTTCCTCATAGCTCCAACCAGGCACGAAAAAGCCCGCCTCTCGGCGGGCCGAAATCTGCTCTGAATCCTGTCGATCAAAGGTCGCTGTCGTCGGTAACACATTGCAGCAGTCCCGACTGATCTATCTGCCAGACATCGTCGGTGGCATCATCATCAATATTCGCCGTCGCCGTCGCCGTGAAATTGTTACCGTTGACATCGATCTCATATGTATAGATTGCCTCGGGCATGATCTCCACCCAGATCGTACTGAACGCCTGCGGATTGCCGGCACTGGCGGCACCACCCGGATCAAAATACTCATTGGTCAATGAGGCCTGACGATACGCCCGCTGGTTGACATAAATCTGCTTGAGAATCAGCTTCGCTTCAGATTGCCGTGTCCTGGTGGAAGCCTTCATGAAGCGAGGAATAGCCAGCGATGCCAGTATGCCTATGATAACCACCACAATCATCAATTCAATCAACGTGAAGCCCTTCGAGCCAGTGGCACGTCTATACATAAGGACTGCTCCTTCGGTCTCAGTTACGTTCTTCTGCCATGCATACTTGCAAGCGGCGTTCCACCCTCGTGTTCATTATCTGAGCTATTCCCTGCCCTATGAATCCTTGCCCGACTTGTCGGGACCTACGTCCTTCAAATTGTAACGCTCCAGCTTCCGATAAAGCGTCGAGGCATCAATCCCCAGTATCTTCGCCGCCTTGGTCTTCTTACCATCGGTCTGCGACATAATGTAGTGGATATACGCCTTCTCGATCGACTCCAGCGTCGGCGTCTCCGGCTGCGATTCCTGCACCGGCCCAATCTCGACCGGCTTGGACAACCGATCCGGGAAATCAGCAACATCAAGCGAGGAACCCCGATTCAGCAACACCGCCCGCTCAATAGTATTCTCCAGCTCGCGCACATTGCCCGGCCAGTGGTAACTCGTCAGTAGCTCCAATGCTTCCTCTGTGATGCTCT
>CAZXRO010000470.1:0-1687 GCA_964642435.1 uncultured Ignavibacteriales bacterium | reverse complement strand
CAGTTTCATGGCGGGACGGACGCGCTTGTAGAGGCGCTGGACGGTCTCGACATTATGCGCGAAGACATCGACACCTGAATCGAGCACGGCCGTGACGGCATCGAAGTTGCCGCGGAAGTCAGGGACGAGGAATTCGACCTTGACCTCGGGGTCGCGTTTGCGAAGTTGGTGCATGGTGTCGACGAAGATGGACGCGCCGCCATCGGGGAGATCATCGCGGGTGACGGAGGTGATAACGACCTGGTTGAGTCCGAGCCTGGCGACCACCTCGGCGAGGCGGCGAGGTTCATCGGTGTCAAGGCCGGTTGGCATAGCCTTGGTGACATCGCAGAAATTGCAGCCGCGGGTGCAGTGGTTGCCGAGAATCATGAAGGTGGCGGTACCTTCCTCGTAGCACTCGCGGATGTTGGGGCAGGCCGCCTCCTGGCAGACCGAGTGCAGGCCGTGCTCTTTGAGGAGACCGTGGACACGCCGGAAATTGGGACCAGATTTGGGTTTGATGCGGATCCATCCGGGGAGCCGCGAGTGTGGCACCTGGGCGCGTTCCTTTTTCGGTGGTGACTTGGGTTGCGGGCTATGGGCGGAGTTGTCGCCGACCGATTGTGTGAAGAATAGCTTGTACATAGTCCTTTTCAGTATCGGGCGCTGGATGCGCTGTTTGTCTCAGCCTTTCAGCACGAACGATTTGAGAAAGAACTCCAGCAGCCGGGTGTTGTCGTCCAGCTCCGTATGGAACGAGCTGGCCATGATATTTTCCTGTGTGAGTAATACGGGGCTGCCACGAAATTCCGCAAGCGTATTCACGGCAGGGCCGACCCGCGCGACCTTAGGGGCACGGATGAAGGCGGCCTGGAGGGAGACGCTCTCGCCATGGAGGTTTGCCACGATGTGCTCATCGAATGAGTACACCTGGCGACCGTAGTCGTTGCGGACAACATCGATATCCATCAGCTTGAGGGGCTGGACACCGGAGAGGTTGTCCTTGATGTCCATGGCGAGCATGATCATGCCGGCGCAGGTGCCCCACACGGCATGGGATTCGGCGAACTGCTTGAGGGGCGTGCGCATAGTGAAGCGGTCGAGCAGGATGCTCATGGTGGTCGATTCGCCACCGGGGATGATGAGGGCATGAATGTCATTCAGGTGCCCTGTTCGCCGGACCAGAACCGGTTTGGCTCCGATGAGTCTGACCTGGTGCTGGTGGCGGTCGAAATCTCCCTGAAGGGCGAGAACGCCGACCGATAATGTCTCGAATTCGTCCATTGTCGTTTCCAGTACCTTAGAACCGGACGTGTGGTGTTGAGGTGCCAAGAAAACGCCTCGGGGGCGATTGGTCAAGGAGACGTTGTCGGTTTTGTGGGGTGGGAGGGGGTGAGCAGTAGTTCGAGAGTGCTGTTTCGCGTTGTTGGAAGGGCGGCAATTACAGGCCGAGAGATGGCTGGAAACCCTCAATGGCGGGGTATTCGGAGTATTCGCGGCCATCGAGCATGCGGCCGGTGGCCTTCTTGTTGGGGCCTCCCCACTGCTTGAAGAAGAAGGGTACATGCTGCGCTCGGCATTGTGAGCGCAGGTTCACGACCCACTGGCGTTTCATGGGGCGAGCGCCGGGGCCGGATTCGCCGCCGACGACGGCCCAGTCGATGTCGGACAGGTTGACCTGGCCCAGGTCGCCGAGCAGGGGTTCGAG
>CAZXRO010000469.1:0-1688 GCA_964642435.1 uncultured Ignavibacteriales bacterium | reverse complement strand
AATTACCTTGTCGGTGTTGGCATCGATCACCTTTACGACCAGCTGTTCGAGCTCTTCGTTGTAATCGAATCGGAGACGCCGGTTAAGGGCAGAAGTTATCGTCTGGAGTTCTCTGAGATACTGTTGAAGCTCTTCTGAAGTCGGCGGCACGGTCTCTGCCTTGGATGCCTGAATCTGCTGTCGGACCACGTCACTTTGCTGCCGGCTCCTTGAATAATGGGACGATTCGGGTGGCTTTGCCCCCGGAAAGACGCCATTGATTTCAAGTGCCATGTGTTACCTCCATGTAACAAATGATGGAGGGAGAGCGCGAGCTCCCCCCACCACGAAAACCCGAGAGATGACGTCCAGAAACCTCTCGGTAAACAATAGGGTTGCTGATTAGCCAAGCAACTGCAGGACCGACTGTGGCTGCGTGTTTGCCTGGGCCAGCATTGCCGTAGAGGACTGCACTAGGATCTGATTCTTTACGAAATCGACCGTCTGTTCAGCCATATCGGCATCACGAATGCGGCTCTCAGCTGCTGCCAGGTTTTCGGAGGCAACTGCCACACCCTCCTGGGCCATCTCAAAACGGTTCTGATAGGCACCAAGGTTGGCTCGCTGCTGGGAGACCTGCCGAAGGGCAGCGTCCACCATACCAATAGCCTGGTTGGCTGAATCGGGAGTAGAGATGGAAACCATCCCCTGCTCACCCTGCGCATTCTGGAGCCCCAGTGCCTGTGCAGTCATCGTTCCGATGAAGATCTGCTCGTTTTGATCCATGTTCGCGCCGACCTGGAATTGCATAATTCGGTTGGCCGCGCTGTCCTGGGCGAAAGCACCGGTCAGCATATTCATGCCGTTGAACTGGGCGTGGGATGCGATTCGGTTGATCTCGTCCACCATCTGGGAGACTTCGACCTGAATCTGCATTCGATCCTCGGCGGTGTAGATACCGTTCGCTGACTGAACGGCGAGCTCACGCAGTCGGTGCAGAATATCCTGCGTTTCCTGCATGTAGCCCTCGGAAGTCTGTATAAAGGAGACCGCATTTTGAATGTTGCGCTCTGCCTGGTTCAGACCCCGAACCTGACTCCGAAGCTTTTCGGAGACCGCCAGCCCGGAAGCGTCATCACCGGCGCGGTTGATCCGCATACCCGACGACAGCTTCTCGATGTTGCCCTGTACGGATCCAACGTTCTGACTGAGCTGCCTGCTGGCAAACTGGGCGCTCATGTTGTGATTAATGATCATGGTATCCTCCTTGATCAGTTAGACCGGCCTCCCTGGCCGGAATCGATATTCTGTCGACCAGAAGAGCAGGATCAGTTCGCGCTATCCCGCGCCTCGGTATCGACAGGCATGCCCGGCTCATCCATGAGCCGGGCACTCCCATCGCGATCAACAGTCAAGAAGGATTGTTGTCAAAGATCAGCTATACCCTCAATTGAGGATACTACGCTAGCCGAGCAATTGCAACACTGACTGCGGCTGCTGGTTCGCCTGAGCGAGCATTGCGGTGCTCGACTGAACCAGAATCTGGTTCTTCGTGAAGTCCACAACCTCCTGGGCCATATCGGTATCCCGGATCCGGGACTCCGCGGCGGCGAGGTTCTCTGCGCCTACGTCGATACCGACGATTGCCATTTCCAGACGATTCTGGTAGGCACCGAGGTCCGCACGCTGCTTGTTTACGGTTCGCAGGG
>CAZXRO010000468.1:0-1690 GCA_964642435.1 uncultured Ignavibacteriales bacterium | reverse complement strand
GTCTGTTAGCGGTTTAGAAAACTTATCCCATATGGCGAAGAAGCGGGGAAAACCGTTTCGGGTCCTCATTGTCGATGACGAGAAGTGGGTCCGCGACGTCTTTCGGGACTTCTGCCAGTTGACAGGCGCATTTGAGGTCGAGATGGCTGACAGTGGTCAGGATGCGCTCGACAAAGTGAATGCCAACAGCTATGACCTGATCACGCTGGATTTGATCATGCCAGAGATGTCCGGGCTGGACGTGCTTTCGGAGATCAAGAAAGTGACACCACAGGTGCCGGTGATGATTGTGACCGGCAACGCTACGGAAAAGCTGGTACGTGAGGCGGGGTTGATGGGAGCGTGTCGGGTGATGTACAAGCCGGTCATGCTGGAGAAGTTCATCTCAGAGCTGGCCTCGACGCTTGACCGATGAGACGCCGCCCGGAGGGTGGCCGACAGCCAGGAAGAGACATCAGACAATTGCACAGGGTGATACTACGATGAAGAGCTCAGTTTCCATATTGATAGTCGACGATGAACAGATGATGCGCAATCTTCTGGAGAAGATTCTCATTCGCGAAGGGTACAAGATTCTCTCCGCGGGTAATGGTGCCGAGGCGTTGGAGGTTCTCCAGTCGAGCCGTATTGATATGGTCATATCCGATATAAAGATGCCGCGCATGAATGGTTTTGACCTGTTGAAGGTGCTCAAGGAGGAGTATCCTGAGATTGGTGTGATCATGATGACTGCCTACGGCGATACGTATACGGTCAAGGATGCCTTACTGCTGGGCGCCGATGAGTATATTACCAAACCTTTCAAGAGTCACGAGATATCCCTGGTGGTCGAGCGGGCTTACTGGCGGCTGGTGTCGACCGGTAAGGTTCAGAGCGAGTCTCCATAGTCAAGGAGCATATGTCAACAGCAACCGACAGCGGCAAGCTTACGCGCAAACGAGTACGGGTCATAGTGGCCCCGGACAAGATGACGGCCAAGGTCGTACTGGCCAAACCGGAGGCAAACGAACCGGCCTATTCGTCCGAGGAGATCACGCAGGCGCTTGCAGCCAGCAAGGTGACGTTTGGTATTGATGAGGAAGCTGTTGCCAAGGCGATCGAAGCCGGAGTCTATGATGATCCGGTTGCTGTCGCCCAGGGGACGCCGTTCCAGAAGGGGCAGGACAGCCAATTTGAATACCTGTTCGAGACCGACCCCACTCACGGACCCACGGAAGGGGACGACGGGCGTATTGATTATCGGCAGGTTTCTCTCATTCAGAATGTCAAGCAGGGCGATGTATTGGCTCGTCGTATCCCGCCGACCGATGGTGAGGACGGGATGGGAGTCAACGGTGAGGTACTGAAGGCCCCTCGTGGTCGCGATATCGACTTCAGCAATGGGGACAACACGATTGTCAGCGAGGATGGTCTGGAGTTGCAGGCCAAAGTCGATGGCACGGTGGTAATGACCCATGGCAAGGTATCGGTCAAGGATGTAATGAGTATCGACAGCGATATCGACTTCAATATTGGCAATATCGATACCGTCGGTTCGATACGAGTCAGTGGTAATGTCAAAGCAGGTTTCTCGATCAAGGCCCAGGGGAACATCGAGATTTGCGGGAACGTCGAGGATGCGACGGTCGAGGCAGTCGGCAACGTGCTGGTCAAGGGTGGTTTTTTCGGCGGCGGTGACGGGCTGATCAAG
>CAZXRO010000467.1:0-1713 GCA_964642435.1 uncultured Ignavibacteriales bacterium | reverse complement strand
CTGCAGCCAGGCGAGGGTTCGCTCCAGGGCCGCCAGCAGCAGCAGCGAGAACAGTGGGTCTAAGAGCAGCTCGGATTCGAAGTACAGTTGTACCGGGTAGATCGAAGCTACGGCGGCTGCAATGAGGCCGACCCGTGGGCCAGCGACTCGCCGGCCGAGCAGGTAGGTCATGGTGACGGTTGCCATACCAATGACCAGACCAAAGAGACGGGCGATCCAGAGTGAGGGGCCGAGAAGGGCGTAGAGCAGCCCCAGGCACCATATATAGAAGGGGGCGCGGAAGTAGGTGGTGTCGCCGATGATGTCGCCGTCGGCGAGCGCTTGCGCCCAGTGGTGGTGGTAGTAGTTGTCGACAGTGAGGTGTTGCCAGTCGGGCATGCCGGAGTAGACGATCAGGTAGGCGATTCGGATTATGAGGGCCACCGCCAGGATGATGGTCAGCCAGGGCAGGGGCCTGAACAGGTCAGGCTCGCCGTTTTCGGGCGAAACGGGGCGGTTGTGTTCGGGGGTTGAATTCACGCGCACAATATAGAACAAGTCATTCGGGTGACCTGCAAAAAAATCCACGAATTGGCCGCAAGAGTGCAACAGAAGTAACACTTTGCATGGTTTGCATTATGGCTGCCTGAGGGTATGCAGAGTTCGTGGCGGTGTTCAGTATCTGCGCAGGCGGTGGCTATGATTTGGCGGGTAAGCACTTACGGTGGGGTAGATTGCGCGGTATGAACTGGGGTTCATGTTATCTGGCTGAAAATCCGTGATTCGTTTGTGGGCACGGCCTTTGCGTGAGAGGGGGCAGAACGAGAAGCGGAGGTAAGACAGATGACTATCAGAATCAATTGGAAGACGATTGCGCTGGCGCTGCTGATTTCAGCGGCGGTGGCAAAGGTCTGGGGATCTCCCATGGCCTCGTTGTCTGAGGATCTTCAGCCGCTGGTGAACGGCTCGGCCGACAGCGGAGACAGTCTTGTTTCTGTGGTTATCTTTCTTGAGACTGATGAGAATGCGCCCTCGATGATTCCGGCCGATCGTCCGATGACGCGTGCCGAGCGGATTAAGACGGTGACGCGCAGGTTGCAGGAAGTTCGTCCCCGGGCCGCCGGATCGGTGGAAACGGTTCTGGGGGAGGTCGCTCAGGGGCCGGTAGATCGCCTGTGGATTGTGCCTGCCTATACTGCTCTCGTTCCGGTGGCTGCTGTTGGGCGCCTGGCCCGCATGGATGGCGTGAAGTCGATCGTCAGTGATCTGGCGGTTGATTTTGATACCCCGATTTCTACCTCTGCGGCCCCGCTGGTATCAGCGACTCTTTCGGCGCACTTGCAGCTTTTGAATATCCCGGCAGTCTGGTCTCGTGGGATTACCGGTGAGGGTCGGTTGGTGTGCAATTTCGATACTGGTGTTGATGGTGAGCATCCGGCCCTTTCGGATAAGTGGTATGGCAAGGGTAGCTCGCTGAGGGCGAGTTGGTTTTCGCCGTATCATCCGGAGTCCGACCCAGTTGACCGGATTGGGCACGGCACGCACACGATGGGGGTGATGGTAGCCTCTGATGGCGCGGACACGGTTGGGGTGGCTCCGGGTGCGAGCTGGATTGCGGCTGCGGTGGTGGACCAGGGCGGTTCGCTTTCGACGACGATTTCCGATATCCTGGATGCGTTCGAGTGGGTGCTGGACCCGGATGGTGATCCGGGCACGACTGACGACGTTCCGGAC
>CAZXRO010000466.1:0-1721 GCA_964642435.1 uncultured Ignavibacteriales bacterium | reverse complement strand
CGGGCGCCAAGCCACAGTCGGGCACTATCAACACCCCGGCCTTCGACGCCCTGATATCCATCCCAAGCTGCTCGCGTACCGTGTCGTTATTCCCCCCCAAGTCCACCAGGTGACACTTCGCTGCTATCGCCGCCCGGCTGAGTACCGGGTTCAACGCATAGGTCACGCAGGAGATCGCCCCGTCATACCCCTGTAAAACACCGGCCGCCATGGCCTCATCCGAGGCATCCAACTGCCCCGCAATTGTCTTCCCGTGCCCATAATCCCGGGCCACTGCCTCAGCCAGCTCACTATCTATATCAAAAACCCCGACCGACGCAACATCGTCGAGCTTGCTCAAATCATACACCGCCGCCCGGCCCATCAGGCCAGCGCCTATTACTGCCAATCTCATCAGGTGTCTCCTTTGTAGAATTGTCTTGCTGCCAAGATAAGATACCTGCACTTTGCAGGCAAGTGTACCATCGGCCTGACCGGACTTCATTGATCCGGTAATCCTGCCGATACAAAAGACAGGGAACAGTACCGCCGGCAAATGGCGGCAAAAACAAGGGGAAACGTGGATAAATCAACTGAGAAGACAGCCCTGAGCAAAGACCTTCAGGACGAATTCGCGCTGTTCGAGGCCCTCAAGCCGTATATCGGCCGGTGCCTGAGTCTCAACCATGAACTCAACAATGTTCTGGCCGGAATCCTCGGCTATACTGACTTCCTGCTCGAAGAATCCGATAGCCTGTCAGAGGACCAGCAGCACTATGTCCAGCAGATCAGTAAATGCGCCGACCGTATCCAGAAAACACTTATGAGCCTGTCGGACCAGAAAATCGAATTGGGACAGAACCTCGATATGCGCAAGGTCGCCGAGCACTTCCAGAACTACGACCCCAGTCAGTCAGAATAACACCCCCTGAACAACCCGAATCTACAGTAGCTGGTTGCGCTTGCGGATCAACCACTCCAGCGACAACGTCACCAGCACCACAATCCACCAGATGTCCCGATTGAATACCGTCAACTCCGCCTTCTTCGTGTGGCTTACCCGCCGCGTATCCAACTGCTCGAACACCTCGCCGAACTGACGGTACGTGAAATACTCACCCCCGGTCGCGCTGGCCAGGGCTGCCAGGGTTGCCGGATCACCCCGCTGATCGAACTCCTCCAGCGAATACGCCTCAACAACAACCGTCCCCGAGTCTGCCTTGAGCAGTTGATCCTCACTGCGCAGCTCCGCCCGCCACTGGTAGGTTCCCGACACCAGATCGCCAAACCGCGCCTCGTATTCACCACTGCCTGCCGGAGTCAAATCCGCTTCCCGACTACCGGCGCCGTCCTGGCGAGTCACCGATACCATCCCCCGCACCTGCTCCAGCGGACGGTACCCCTGGTCGTACGCGTGACCCTCGAACACCACCTCGTCACCGCGACGGTACACTTCCCTGGTCGGCCTCACCTGCACCGGGTCGAAATCATCGCGTACCGTCAACCAACTGATCGTCCCCTCCATGAAATCACGATACGCCCGATCCCCCACACCCGCATTCACGCCGCTGAATCCCCACCGCCACAATGGTAACCCGGCGGCAGCTATCACTTTGCCCGCCCCGATACGCTTGTACCCCAGCACCGGCACTCGCCCGTGGCGATCCAACGGTGCCGATCCATACGCCAGCACCACCCCGTTCGGATCGCGGTACAGGTAGCGCTGTACCGTGCCGATGCCG
>CAZXRO010000465.1:0-1724 GCA_964642435.1 uncultured Ignavibacteriales bacterium | reverse complement strand
CGGTTATCTATGAGGGCTCCCGCCTGAGCTATATCATGGCTGCCCCCTTCGGTTTCGCACTGGAAATGGCTGAAAGTCAGGTGGATGACTACTCCTTTGCGTTTGTGAGCGAGGGAGAGCGCTATTCCGAGGCAGAGGTTTTTGTTGGCGTGACCATTTTCAGCCTGATCGATTCCACCGACAATCGGGGACCGGCCGAGGAGGTCATCCGGATTGACACCAGTGGCATGCGGGAGCATTTTGGCGAGACGCTGACCATTCGGGCGCTGGATTCGGTGGTGAATGCGAATGGGCAGCCGCTAAAGAGCTTCTATTTGGAGGACAAGACGCGTTTCATACCGAATGTGATGGTGGCGTACTTCGATGGCACCGAGGAATTGGTGATATTCGAGCTGATTATCGCGCCGGATTTTCCGCGTTTTGTGGCCGAGGAGACCTTCATGGACGTGCTCGCCAACTTCAAAGTCCTCATCCAGGCGGAGCTGACCGAGAAGCCTGAGCGGCCATAGCCGCGACACAACACGACGACAGCAGAATCTTGTTTCGGTGGTACCGGTGTGGCCGTACTTTGGTCACATGATTCGCGCTGTTGGCAATCCATACCGCAAGCCTGACCCTGTAATCTGCAAGCCGGAGGACGCATCGCCATTCGCGGCTGATGATATCCGCGAACTGCATCGTTCGCTGCCGGAGTATGCTCCGACGCCGCTGGTGGCGTTGCCGGCGTTGGCGAACCGCTTGGAAGTCGGGCGGGTACTGGTCAAGGATGAGGCCTGCCGTTTCGGGCTCAAGGCTTTCAAGGCGTTGGGGGCAAGTTATGCAATCTACAAGTGGTTCGCAGCGCGTGGTGCGGTGCCGCCTGCGGGGCGTTTTTATGGCGAGTTTCGAGCCAGTGAAGATGTGACATTGTGTACAGCCACCGATGGTAACCACGGACGTGGAGTGGCCTGGGTGGCGCAAAAGCTGGGGCTTCGGTCGGTTATCTATATGCCGAAAGGGACGGTGAGCGCGCGGGTGGAGAACATCCGCTCGCATGGCGCTGAGGTTCATGTCATCGATGGTGATTACGATGAGGCCGTGGCTGTTTGTGCCCGGCAGGCTGAGGTCCACGGTTGGCAGATCGTCTCGGATACCTCGTGGCCGGGCTACGAACAGATTCCGCGCTGGATTCAGGCGGGCTATGTGACCATGTTTGAGGAGATTCACGAGCAGTGTGAGGGTGTGATAGATGTCGCGTTCATCCCCGGCGGGGTCGGGGCGCTGGCGGCGACGGCGGCCTGGTGGTACTCGCGTCCGGGATATGAGAGCGTGAAGCTCGTGTCGGTGGAGCCGGTGTCGGCGGCGTGTCTTATGGAGTCGGTCGAGAACGGGGGAGAGCCGCGCAAGTCACAGGGCGCCTTGGATTCTGTCATGGCGGGGTTGAACTGCGGGATGCCCTCGCAGGTGGCCTGGCCGTTGGTTCGCGATCGGTTCGAGATGTTCATGACGATTGAGGACGAGGCAGCGTTGGAGGCCATGCGGTTGTACTATCATCCTCGCGGTACTGATCCGAGAGTCGTCAGCGGGGAATCAGGCGCAGCCACGATGGGGGCGCTGTTGACGTTGTGCAACGACGACCGCATGAACGAAGCCTGTCGGTTGCTCGGTCTCGATCAATCCGCTACTGTCCTGCTGCTGAACACCGAGGGGGCGACGGATCCCGAGCACTGGGCGCGGGTGGTCAG
>CAZXRO010000464.1:0-1728 GCA_964642435.1 uncultured Ignavibacteriales bacterium | reverse complement strand
TCCAGAAGCGCGATGGTCTGGGCGATGTGCGGATAGGCCACGTGCTCCATGCGGACCCGCAGGACCAGCTTGACGATCCTGCGTTCGGGTAGCTCAATCTCCTGGAACACGACGATCTCAGTCGGATCATTGGTATAACCCAGATCTCCGCCGATCCAGAACACGCCGGTCCGGGGCATCAGATTGAGCAGCATCTCCAGGCGGTCATGGGATTCCTCCTCGGTGGCGCAGCCTCGCAATTCGTCACCGGTGACAACGGTTTTCTGGTACTCGACCACATCCTGGCGGCAAAGATTGAGATGTTCGACGTTGAAAGCGCCATAGGAAGGCTTGCCGTGTTCGCCGGCCACCTCGTGTTGCCACCCGGCGCTGTCCCGACCGCCGTAGAACTCCAGCAACTCGGCTTCACGTTCCTTGCTCCATATCGGGTTCAACCAGGATGGCCAGCGGAAGACCTTGAACTGGCTCGACCCGGTGAGCCGGTAATAGGTCGTGTCCCGCAGGCCGTTGGGGGTCGAATAGATGCGGAGCTTCCCGCCGGACTTCAAACATTGGCGCAGCGCCTTCCATGCCCGCTCGGTAAGCCACGCGCCTTCGTCCACCCACACCCGATCAACATGCAGGGACCGGAAAGAATCGCCGTAGGCACCTGCCGGGCGGAAGTAGAGGATTGCGCCATTGGTGAATTCGAGACGGAAGTAAGGTTTGCGGTGAATCTTGGGTTTGCCGTACTTGGTGAGGGCGATGCTGGTCATAAGGTCCGGGTTGTTGTCCAGCTGGAACTCGATCTCCTCGATCAGGGTGTCGAGATGCCCCTGGTGCGGCGCGGCGATGAGCCCCTGAGCGCCCCGGTTGGTAAAGGCGAAATGCAGGGCATCGGTGCTGATGCAGACGCTTTTGCCGACATCGCGTCCGTCCAAATGAATGATGTTCCTATCGGGGCTTAGCAGGTCCTCGACCTGGTGCGGCCAATAGGTTCTTTGTCCGCCGTCCCGGTTGCGCAGATAGGCTTGTCCCCAGAGGACGGGGTCCGCCAGGGTCCTTGCCAGTTTGCGCTCACGGGCGGACATCCGAGCCATCAGGAGAGCCTCGACCTCAAGACCGACCCGAGGACCGTACCGACCAGTTCGGCCAACACATGCTGCACGGCGAGCATCCCTTCGCGGTCCCGGATCACGCCTTCGATGTCCGCGACCGCCTGATCCAGCTCGTCCCATTCGCGATAGGCTTGGCGGATGGTTTCGACTCGGGCCAGGGCCTCGTCGATCTTCCCGGCGGCCAGCTCCGCGCCGATTTCCACCAACGTTTGACCGGCCTCGCGGACCGCCTCGCTGTTTCTTTCCAGGATTTCTTTCATCGTTTGGTCTCCTCCTGTGCTTCTTCCTTCCCCGAAGCCCAGCGGTCCAGGGCGTCCACCGCATCGGCCAGACGCTCGCCCATGCCGACCAGACGTTTCTTGTCCGGATGCCCGGTATCCACCAGAGCCTTGTTGGCCTCGGTCACATACTCGGGCATGTGGCGGTTCATGGTGTGGATGGCATCCTGAATGCGCTGAGGCGGTCGGGTCGAAGCGCACCCCATCAGGGAGACAGCCAAAGATGCCGCCAAGAGCGCCTGCAGAATCGTTTCAACCTGTTTTCTCATGTTGTTCCTCCCGGCCCGCGGGGGGCCTGATATTCCTCGTTGAATGTGCATCGAACGCCTTGACTTCCTGCGCACACGAAGCCT
>CAZXRO010000463.1:0-1729 GCA_964642435.1 uncultured Ignavibacteriales bacterium | reverse complement strand
AGGAATGTACGCCAGCCATCGAAGGCCCTGCCCTTGATGATGGTCCCCACCCTTGCCGCGACCGGTAGCGAAGTCAACGGCGTGGCGGTGATTACCAACTGGGACACACATGAAAAGGCCGCCATTGGCCACCGTGTGCTCTACCCGCGGGTGTCGATCGTCGACCCGGAACTCACCGTCACGGTTCCGCGCGACTACACGATCGATGGCGCCATTGATATCATCAGCCACGTCATCGAGGGTTTCTTCACGGGTGTGGAGTCAACTCCGCTTCAGGACAGGTTCTCGCTATCCGTGATTCGGACGGTTATGGAGAGCTTACCTCTGGTGCTGGACAATCCAAATGATATCGATGCGCGTTCGCAGTTGTCCTGGTGCTCGGTGGTGGCCATGTCCGGCATGGTCAATCCCGGTCGCGGCGACAGATGGCCGCTGCATGCTCTCGAGCACGCCCTCTCCGGTCACTATGACATTTCGCACGGGCGGGGACTGGCGCTGCTGCTGCCGCGGTTGATGTCTTTCACAATCAAGGCTCGGCCGAGGAAGTTCGCATTCATGGCGCGCGAATTGTTCCATATGTCAGGAGACAACGACATGCGCCTCGGACAGAAGGCGATCGAGGGAATGATCGACTTCCTGCGCTCGGTGGATCGGGAGTTAGTGATGGCCGATGTGGGCATCCCCGATGATTCCCTGTTCGAGACCATGGCCGAGGATACCCTTCGGCTCTATGGCACCGACGATGGTTGCATCGCCAACCCGCGTCCCTTGTATAAGGACGACATAATCGAGATTTACAGCCGGTGCCAGAGCATGCCGGCTTGAGATGAAGATGACGGTCAAAGGATGTGATAGACAGAATGAGCCTGATTGACTATCGGCGACTGGATGAGGCGTATCGGGAAGACGGCGTGTATTCGCTGCAGCTTGAGGTTGGCGACGTGTGCTGTCAAGCGTGCCTGTACTGCTACATGAACGCGCTGGATACGCCATCGAACCAGCTCACTGATAAGATAGTGACACGAATCATCGATGATGCCTCCCGGTTGAATGTCACTGCTATCGAATGGCTCGGCGGTGAACCGCTATTGCGGCCGGGTGTCTTTCGATTGATGTCCCATGCCAGCGACCGTGGTCTTCGTAACAACATCTGGACGGGCGGTCTGCCACTGGCCAGCGAGTACGTTCGTCGAGAGTGCGCCGAAGTTGCCGACCAGGGCTTGATTTCGATCCATGTGTCATCGGTTGACCCGAAGACGTACTCTCGGCTGCACCCCGGGCGCCCTGATGAAGACCTTCAAACTATCCTCTCAGCTGTTCGATCCTTGCTGCTTGATGGCTACCCGGCCAGTCAGGTGATCAATTCCGTCACATTTACCGGTATGCAATCAGCCCGGGATATGATTGCTACTATTGACTACTTTGAGGACCGGTTTGGGATCAAGACCTCGCTCAATGTCTACCACACGTACCTGCGACCGGGGCAGACCGATGCTGATCTGCTGCGTTTCATTCCCGCGCCCGATGAAGTTGCCCGGGTCTATAGTCGTTACAAGCGACAACACGGTATCACGCAAATGCCAATGAACTGCGTGAACAAGCAGTACTGCTCCGCAACGGTGGCCGTTCTCGCCGATGGAAGCGTGACTCCCTGTGCCACTATCCGTGAGCCGGATGCTCCACGGGTGAGCCTGAAACATGGGCTATTCGATATCTTCAGGGAAGAGCG
>CAZXRO010000462.1:0-1741 GCA_964642435.1 uncultured Ignavibacteriales bacterium | reverse complement strand
CCAGTACGAGTCACCGATACGAGAAGCTATCCACAAGCTGAAATTCGAGGCGATTACTACTCCGGCGAAAGTGCTCGGTCAACAGTGGTGTGATCGGTTCGGGGAAGCGTTGCAGGGTTGTCAGCCGGATGTTATTGCGCCGATACCGCTTCGGCCGAGCCGAGAGTATTGGCGGGGCTATAACCAGGCAGAGCTGATTGCCGCACAGGTCGCCGAGCGGCTTGGTCTGGTGCTCCACGACAGCCTGTTAGCACGGACCGCAGGACGCCGTCCCCAATCACGATTGAGGCTGGCTGATCGAGCGCGAAACGTCCACGGCGTCTACTCATTGCTTGATGAGCCACGCGAGGATAACCGTCGGGTGGTTCTGGTTGACGATGTCGTAACTTCGGGGTCTACGATGCGTGAAGCAGTCCGAACCTGTGAGGAAGGTGGGTTCGAGGTTGTCGCATGCATAGCACTGGCACATGGGATGTAAGGTGATGGTTGATCTGGTAGCTGAGCATATTGAGGATTTTCTTCAGCACTTGCGGCTGGAGCGAGGTCTGTCGGCCAACACGATCGATGCCTACCGAAACGACCTGCTGGAGTTCGCCCAGGTGGTGAAGTTGAAAGGCCCGGGCGAGTTGTCGCCACGCCTGATGAACGCATATCTGTCACACCTGACCACGGCTGGCCGCAAGCCGGCAACAATCGCGCGCAAGGTCTCAAGTATCCGTCGGTTCTCGGCCCGTCTTCATGAGTCGGGCACTTTGAGCACCGATCCTATTCAGGCTTTCCGGGCGCCAAAGATCTCGCGGTACCACCCGGACTACCTTTCGCCGGATGAGATTTGCTCGATGATTGAGGCGATTGATACCTCCGGGCCATCGGGACTGCGAGACCGCATGATTCTTGAGCTTCTCTATGGCTGCGGGTTGCGTCTTTCGGAGTTGATCAATCTCCGAATGCAGGACATTGAGTTTGAGGCGGGTTTTGTGCGAGTGATCGGCAAGGGGGACAAACAGCGGCTGGTACCACTGGGGGAATTGGCCAGGCGGGCGATAGGCGACTATCTGAGCGGTGAAAAAATAGTCGATTCGGGTCCTGATTCCTCGTATCTGGTGCGGACGAACAGAAAAAAGAGATTCTCCCGGACCGGTTTATGGAAGCTCATAAAGCGCTGTACGGTCCGTGCGGGGATAGTCAAACGGGTTACGCCCCATACGTTTAGGCACTCGTTCGCGACCCATTTGCTGGACGGCGGAGCGGACCTTCGGATGGTACAAGAAATGCTCGGACATGCCGATATATCTACAACACAGATATATACTACTCTTGACCGGGAATATCTTGTTGCGGAACACCGACGTTACCATCCTCGAGAATTGGCAGGGACCCAAGAACGCGGACCTGCCCGATAGCCCGGTATACCATTTCGCGCTCAAGCAGGTTGGAGTAAGCCTTGATTTCCACCTGCAGAAGTTCTTCAGGGACAATCGGATAGCGATTCACTTCTTCAGTGATATGGAAAGTCTGATCACCGTGTGTCAGCGCTTTTCGATTGACTTGATTGTGATGGGCAGCCGCGAGGATTTCACCGACGAAATCCAATTAGTTCGTCTGATCAAGCGCAACGTGTTTCTGGACATCATCCCGATTATCGTCTATCATCCCGAGCCAAGTGATACGGACATTGTGGCTGCCTACCAGAACGGGGTTGAGGACTTCATTCACGGTATGTGGATGGAGAAGCTGGTGG
>CAZXRO010000461.1:0-1744 GCA_964642435.1 uncultured Ignavibacteriales bacterium | reverse complement strand
AAATGAACGATGTCACACACCGTCCCCCACCGACATATCCCTTGTCGTAGTGGTAGCGATCCGTACCAGCAAGGGACGGTATGTAACGAATGACAACAGACTGGAATGAGTCCGCCGTAGTAAACACCATCTCTTTGACCTTGTGGTAATGTCCCAGGTGAACTTCCCTGTGTGTGGACCTCGCCCACATCGCAGGCTGTTCGGTGGCTATGATTTGCGGGAAGTCCTTCGGCTTCTCCTGATCCCCGTGCGCGAAGCACACCATCGACGCCCCGTACTCAACGTACTTGCGGGATCGCGGGGACAGGTCAACGGTAACGTCGTCCACCCCGCCAAACATCGCATCCAGATAGGCCGTCAGAAACCACGAGGTCATTCTGTCGTGATTCGAGGCTGAGTAGACCAACTCAACCGGAGCGATCTGCCGCAACAGATGAACCGCGTCCACCATCGCCCGTGATGCCGTCAAGAATATCTTCTGCAACCGACCATCCACGTCCTGTGGCGTGTCGTTTGCGGTTGTGTTCTTGGCATTGTCAATATGGAGTAAGTCCTGCCCAATCGGCATGACGATCCGGTCAAACTGGTAGTGCTGGATATTTAACAGCATCCAGTTAACAGCCGACCGGAAGGCGCGGTCCGCTATTTTAAGATCGTAGTTTTCCCCTGTCTCTGCCGACCACGCCAGCTTGCCGAAGTGAATATCATAAGGGCAGACCTCAAGCATATGCGGTGATATGATCCTCTTGCGCTGTATCTTTGGCAGCTTCGGGGAGTGTTCTTTCATCTGATCGAGTAGCTCGTCATAGGTATTCTCTATGACTGACGGGACTGCCCGCTTCATCTCAACACGGATATTCTGGTTCTGAGTAGTGATTGGCTTGTCTGTGCCGTCGCTCTGGCGGATCTTCATTGTCACGTCTGATCCACCAACGCGCACCCGATGTACCAGCCAGAACCTTCGGTCGACCCCGGCCTTTGCGATAGCATCCTCAACCGTTCGTATCTCGTCGCCTCTGGCATTGACAACCATCGAGTCACCAACCTGCTCGGCGGTCCACTTCGACTCCAGACGTTCGATGTCGAGCTTACTTACCCGGTCGTAAAACGTCGTCCGCTTCAATCCTAACTGTTTGGCTGCCGCCTCTTTGTTGCCCTTGTGCTCATCGAGTGCGGCGATGATGTCCTCGTCCGATATTCCGGCTGAGGCTGTCCGCTTTCTGGTAAGCGCTTTACCGACCTCGGCTGTGTTATGCCCGGCTTTGTAGGCTTGTTTGAGGTAGGCAACATCCGTGTCGCCCTTGCGCTTCCCTGCCATTACTACCTCAGTGCTCCTATTGCATCGAGAACCTTCTGTTCGTCGGTGGGGATATGCTGCATGGACTCCCACAGACAAGCCGCGTCAAATGCGATAATCGCCAGTTGGTCGCAGTGTGACTCCGGGTCGTTCTTTCTGCCCCGGCAGAACCACAGCCAGTGCCGCCAGATTTTCGCCTTCCAGTAGGCAAGCGTTTCTGGGGTTGGCTTCATGTCCAGCTTGCTATCGTCGTGCTTAATCTTGCCAAAGGTTCCCACCAGTCCCATTTCGTATAGAAAGGCCGCCGGAACCGTGCTCATGTCCACCTTCAAGCTGTCCATCTCAAGTGACCGCGCTAAACGACTGGTCGGCTTGGGGATGTCGTCTCTGTTGCAACTCGGTAGATACTCTGCGTCTGTCGAAATCATCATAGCAGTCCTCTCGTAC
>CAZXRO010000460.1:0-1752 GCA_964642435.1 uncultured Ignavibacteriales bacterium | reverse complement strand
GCGGACTTACTTGCCCATTATGCCTGTGATTGAAAGACGCCCCCGGCTATGCCCTTACTGTCCCCCCCTACTCCGGGCGGGGGCCGAAAAGCTCCGTGCCGACACGAATCATGGTGCTCCCCTCGGCGATAGCCAGCTCGAAATCGGCCGACATCCCCATCGACAACGTGTCGAAATTCTCCCCCACAATATCCCGCGCAGCCTCGAAAAGCTCGCGTGTCTGACCAAAGGCGGCCCGGATACGCTCGGTGTCATCGGTAAGCGGGCCGATCGTCATCAGGCCGGTCAAATCGATATACTCCAGCGCGTTGACCCGGCGCACGATATCAATGCACTCGTTGGGGTCGATACCATATTTGGATTGTTCGCCGGAGGAGTTGATCTCGATATAGCACTCGATATTGTGGTCGATCTTGGCCGCTTCCTTGTTGATTTCCTCGGCCACTTTGAGCGAATCGATCGACTGGATAACATCGAACAGGCTCACGGCCTTCTTGACCTTATTGGTCTGCAGGTGGCCGACCATGTGGAAACGGGCGATCCGGCCGAGCTGCTCGATCTTCTCCTCGGCCTCCTGCACGCGGCTTTCGCCGATATTATGCAGTCCGGCGGCTACGGCGCGGCTGATGGTGTGCGCAGGATGGCGCTTGGTGACGGCGACAACAGTGATATCATCGGCATCGCGGTCATACTCTTCGCAGGCCTCGGCAATACGGCCGTAGAGGTTCTGAATTCTGTCCGACAACTGATCTTTCATGGACTTCGAAAATATTGCGATGCTTAACGGATTTGGCAAGGGAAAACCGAGAGGGGTGACTTCGAAGAACCACGGCCCGGCCGCCAGTGATACAGGCACTAAATAGCTCACTCCTCTGGGAAGGGATATGCCAAACGAAGTCAGGACTCATTGCCGAGGGTTTCCAACCTTTCCACGCGGCCCGGGCCTGGCGTCAGAATCTGACAGCAGTTATCCACGTTCTGCGACACGAACTGTCGTTCACCTCCCCTTTTACGGATGAACGAGTCAAAACCCGCCCATTTCCGCCCGTCAAGCCAAATCATTCCTTGACACAAATTATCCTGCGGGGCTACACTGCTACTACAGGGTAAGCATCGAATCACTCGCAGCGAGTGACTGGGGCAGCAACCAATCGCGGTATTTCGGGCAGCACCATTTCCGAACAACATAGCTTTGGGTTTTCGTACCCGCTCCCGAGTCCGTCGAGAGACATGGCGGCGCTCGCGGACAAACGCACATACAGGGAGGCAATGTGAGTGCAAACCATATGTGTTGTCGGATGGCCCTGTGTGTCTGACTCTGGACCCACGCTTACGTCCAAGGCTTGACGTACAAGTAGCGGGCCTAAGAGATTCGCTCGTTAGAACCATCACCTACTCAATCAATACTCCCCTCCCTCCGTTTGAACTGCAGATACGAGAGGTGATTGACACACGAGAGACGGCGCTTCTGCTTCACTGCCGACTCTGGTGCGATTGTCGAGACGATTTGCCCGATGAATCATTTCAACTTCTGATCTTTGAGTTGAGTCCAGACTCTGAGGTTCCCCGGCTCGTGGCTGACACAATCATGGGTTGGGCGGACTATGTGAAACCATTCACCATCAACCATTATGAAAGGAGGTGAACGTATGTCAGTCCACGCGTTGAAGGGAGCAATACGCGATAGCGGCCTGCTCCCATCTTTAACTAGTGCAGTACAGGGCACTACAGATGTTTCCCAAGTTCTGAATG
>CAZXRO010000459.1:0-1759 GCA_964642435.1 uncultured Ignavibacteriales bacterium | reverse complement strand
GCCGAATATGGTTGGAGCTAAAATATTGCTTGACAACGTATAAGGTTGGATAGTATACTGCAAGTGGCAGAATGTGCGCTTTGGTCACCATTGATAAATACAGCTATCATTCCTGATGTATATAATACCACGCCAGTGGTTTACAGCGACAAACAGACAATTTCACCATAAGTTACTCTATTGAAGGAGGCAAGGCCATGAAACGTTCACGCTGGATAGCGTTGATTATGATGCTATCAGTGCTTTGTGCCTGCTTTGTCTCGGCTCCGGTATTGGCCGAGCATCCCTGGGATGCCGACGCGAACGATGGGACGGGCGGAAGTGGCCCGGGCCATACGACAGTTGACACCTCGCAGAATCCGGGCAACACGAATGGCAACGATGTTGTTCAACACACTGATGGCGAGGGTGATGCTGAGGACGGTCTGTTTGGCTGGATGTGGGAGCTGATGATTGAGTATGGACGGACGCTGGTATTTGGCAGCAGTACCGACCCTGGTTGCGGCGGTACGATGACCGACAGCCCGGCTGGATCGGGCAAGTGACGGATCCGATAAGGTAAATCCGTAAAACAGACGGGAACGATTGAATGTCTCTCTCTTCACAAAACTTAACGTTCGATAACCGTCTTCTTGCGATTGAGGAGGAGTTCCGTCAGCGCAAGTTCTCCGGGGCCTTACGGGATCTGGAGGGTTTAGCCGAGAGCGAGTTCGATGGTAGCTTGCACGAGGCCGGGCTTTACTTGTTGCTTACGGCTGAAGCGTCGCTTCACGAGGGTCGGTACCGTGACGCGCTGGCAACTGGATTGAAGGCAGCGCGGACACTGGCCGGTTTTCCGTTGAACCGTCGTTATGGTCGGGTTCAGTTGGTCTTATCCAAGGCATATTCCTCGGTTGGTGATCTGAAGAACGCCGAGATACGCGCTCGTGATGCCCTGGCGGCGTTTCGCCGGGCGAACGAAGCGACGGGTCAGATTGACTCGTTCAACGAGCTGGCGCGTATTGCGTTTGTGCGTTGTGACTATGGATCGTCGGCGGGTTTTCTGGGTGACGCTATCGAGATGGTGGTGGACAACCCGAGGAAGAGGGCCCAGTTGACGGGTAACCTGGGGCGTATTCAGACGTTCACGGGTGAATGGAGTCAGGCGCGCGAGAATCTTCAGGCGGCACTGGAGTATGCGCAGGAGAACAACCAGGATATTTCGAAGGCGTTGAATCTGCTGTCTTTGGGGTATCTGGAGATGCGGATGCGGCATTTTGTCGAGGCGCATCGGTTGTACGAGCAGGCGCACGAAATAATCGACCGACTCAATCTCAAGCGAGAAAAGGTAATCTATTTAGAATACACGGGCGAATTGGCCTTTGAGAAGGGTGATTTGTACCGGGCCAAATCGATACTGAGCGAGGCGTACAAGGAGGGCATGATGCTGGCCTCCGGGTCGGCGCTGGTGTCTCAATCGGGGCGTCGTCTGGCCGAGGTCGAGTTGCTCTTGGATAATGTCGACGATGCCATGAAGTATGGGCAGAAGGCGCTGGACTTGTCGTTGCAGCTTGGTGAGAAGGCGGAGATAGGCGCATCGCAGCGAGTGATTGCGCGCGTGTTCGCGGCCAGGGGGCAGGGCGAGGAGGCGCTTGAGTACGCTGCCAATGCAGTCGAGGTGCTCGGCCAGGTGGGCGATCCTTATGAGACCGGCCAGGCACTGGTTACCCAGGCGCAGATCAGCATGGATATGGGCAATCTCGATCCGCAGCGGGTATCG
>CAZXRO010000458.1:0-1763 GCA_964642435.1 uncultured Ignavibacteriales bacterium | reverse complement strand
GGCAGTGGTCGACACCAACGCGACAACACCATCGACGGTCACAGCCTCGGATGGCTGGATGTCGCAGAACCCGTATGCGCTGCCGTCGAATGCCGTAATTGGCAGCGGTGGTCAGACCAATGTTTATCTGGGCGGCAAGGTGATACCAGCTCCCGGTCAGGCCCCGGGAAGTTATGAAGCGAATATTATTCTGAGTGTGGCCTATCTGGGCACGTAGTGTTCACCGGCCGGCACCAAGATAGCAAACCATGGAGGATGAATCAGGGATGATCATCAAAACAGATTTAGCACTGAAGCTACGGAAGCACGCCATTGGCGCACTGGGCATTGTCCTGGTTCTGGCGCTTGCCGGCCAGACGCTGGCGGGTGTGCTGGTAGCCCCGACCACGGCCATCATGACTGAAAGCAATCGCACGACGCACATGACAATCAAGAATCCCTCGTCCGATCCCAAGGAAGTTGAAGTCAGGTTCGCCTTCGGATTACCTGAATCCGACAGCTTGGGGAATGTCGATGTAAAGCTGACTGATTCGGCTGTCACCGACCCGCGTTCCTGTATGGACTGGATGAAGGCCTTCCCGCGCAAGATCGTGGTTCCGCCCAACGGTTCGCAGGTCATTCGCCTGGTAGCCAGTCCGCCGGAAAACCTTCCCGATGGGGAATACTGGTGCCGGTTGATCATACGTTCGAGCGAGGGGACGATGAGTCCACCACCAGTGGCCTCAGCCGATGCCATTACGACCCGACTGAACATGATCATGGAAACGGCCATTGTGGCCAAGTACCGCAAGGGAGAAGCAGTCGCCCGCCTGGCGGTGCGCGATACCACCGCCTGGATCGATACGACACATAACCGTGTCAGCGTGCTGCTGGATATGGAGAACCAGGGCAATGTCTCGTACGTGGGGGTCATTAACGGGCGTCTGCTCGACGCCAACAACAACGAGATCATGTCTCAGAAACTGGATATCGCTGTCTATAGGCAATTGAAGCGGCGGCTGGACTTCCCCGTTTCGCTCGAAGGTTTCGAGGGCCCCTATCGGGCAGATATCGAGGTTACAACTCGGGGCAGGACTGATATCCCTCCGGAGGACATAATACCGGGCAACGAGTTTTCTTTCACGACCGTGATACCCGAGGATCGTCGGCGATAGGGCGGCCGGGGGATTGAGAACGGGGAGATGATGGTAAGGTCTGGCAACACAACGTACGGAACACTTGCATTCGCCTTGTTGTGTGTGTCACTGTTGCTGCTCGTAGGCGGGCAGGCCCAGTCCGCCAATGTGGGCGCCCAACAGTGGGAGGAGATCCCGGTCTCATTCGAGGTCCGCAGGTTGCTCAAACAGGATATATTTGTACAGTGGGATGGCGATACGGTCTATGTCCCAATGCTCCGAGTATTTGACCTGCTGGACTTGAAGGTAGAAGCGGATTTTGCCGACAGTCTGTTTCGGGGGTTTGTTATCAGTGGTGACAATTCATACCGAATAGACCTCGGCCAGGGGGAAGCCCGAACGTGGCTGGCCTCGATACCGCTGGAACCGACAGACTACTACATCGGTGAGTCAGATGTGTTTTTGCGAGTTGACTTGTACGACACGCTCTTCGATTTGCCGATGGAGTTCATATTCAGTGCGTTGATGATCAACCTGCCACTGAACACAGAGCTTCCCGCGTATCAACGGATGCAGCGGGCGCTTGCCCGACGGGGGCTTCAGGAGCAGGTGGTGGCGGCACGAAATGTCCGGCATCTTGCTCACGAC
>CAZXRO010000457.1:0-1769 GCA_964642435.1 uncultured Ignavibacteriales bacterium | reverse complement strand
GTTAGCCAAAAGTCACACCCAGATCCCAATGTGCGCTTCGCCGAAGGGAGATGACTGGTTTGAGGTGTGGTACTCTCGGGCATGTGCGGCTTTGCCGGGTGATCCCGGATTTCGTCTGCTCAAGCTGGATGTTGACGGAGCAAATCCAATCTCCGAGAATTCAGGCGTTCAGCTTGGAGTGGGAACAGTGCTCGGACAGGAACCTGTTACATGGATCTCCATCGGAGGAGTTCTTGTCCCTGACCCGATAGATCTTGATCTATACTATGCCAAGCAGTTCAATGCCAAGATGGAAAAACTCAACCGCCCCTATTTTGTGTTCCCGTATGATTGGCGATTAGACATCGATCACAACGTTCAGAAACTTCAGGAATTCATTGCAGACGTAGCCGGAGACTACGCCGGGAATGGTGTCGACCTGATCGGCCACAGTCAAGGTTGCCTGATTGCACGGCGCTATGCTCAGCTTCACGACAACGATGAGTCTGGCTTTGTTGATCGCATGGTTCTGCTGGCTCCGCCGAATGAGGGCATCCCGTGGGCCGTTCAGGCGCTCCTATATGGTGCCTGGTGGCCGGATAAGGCGGTTGGGTGGCCCATTTTGGAGTCCGTTGCTAATGTAAATCCGTCCACAACTGGTGAGATCGTCGCCAACATGCCAATGGCATACAATCAATCTCCCTTCGGCCAAGGCGTTGCTGGCAGGCCGATATTCGTAAATGAGTACGGTGAAGCACTGGTCGACGACTACCGCGACTTATTCCCCAACGCGGTCGCTGGCGGTGTGCTGGGTGACAAGGCCGCAGACCTCCAAGAGGCTCTCGACGTTTCTGTAGATGCCCATGTGAATGAAGTACTGGTCATACTTGGCTACGGTCAGAAGGAGACAGTTTCGCAGCTTGAGTATCCGGGTGTGGTCCCCGGGACCGACTTCGATCCGCTTAATGATGGTGAGCCAGTGATCAGATATGCTGACGGCGACGGCATGTTCCCTGTTGAATCGGGCGAAAAGGGCTGCGAGAATCTCATGTCCATTGGACGGGTGAAATACACTACAGTTGGGCACGGATCAATGGTTCGTGATGAGACTATCCAGCAGGAAGTATTCAAGTTCCTTCAGAGTGCAGATGGGAATTACGAAAGCGTCCTGCCCTCAACCCGGCCATCGCTGGAGCTCGAATCTGACATGCTTGCCATTACAACGATGAGCCCAGTTCACATCCACGTCTATGATGCCTCTGGGAACCACACGGGATGGACGGACGAAGGATACGAAAGCAACGTGGAGGGTGTTGAAATCAGCAGGTTTATCACCAATGAGAACGTTGTCATTGCCGGCAATCTCGACTACGATGTCCGCTTCGTGCCTACCGACACGGGACACTTCGGCCTCATCATTGATCACTACGTCGGTGGGCAGATGGCTCATAGGGAACAGGCTGAAGTGAGCATCGAGGATACTACCGCCCGTTATGGTTTGAGCGTGTCCGCTTATCAGCCCAGTGACTCGATTGGAGTGGATACCGATAGTGATTTCTATCCTGATTACTACGTGTCATACGAAGGCGACTATGTTGTGGGCACCCACCTCCTCCCCACCACCTGGTACTCTGACTGGGCATCCGATCCACGTGGCACCATCCGCGCCTATCTCGGTGGGCTGCCCGAGGGCTACGAGATGGCCGATGTCAACACCGCCAGCATCCACCTCAATGACAGCATCGCCATATACGGCGGACGCTACCGCATCCTGCCCTCGCATCCTGCCT
>CAZXRO010000456.1:0-1776 GCA_964642435.1 uncultured Ignavibacteriales bacterium | reverse complement strand
GAGGATATCGAGGGCGAGGCCCTGGCCACGCTGGTGGTGAACAAGCTGCGCGGCACCCTGAAGGTGGCCGCGGTCAAGGCTCCGGGATTCGGCGATCGCCGCAAGGCCATGCTCGAGGATATCGCGGTCCTCACCGGTGGCAAGGTCATCAGTGAGGAAGTCGGCTTCAAGCTGGAGAACGCTGTTCTCTCCGATCTCGGTACCGCCAAGAAGATCAATATCGACAAGGAAAACACGACTATCGTCGAAGGCGCCGGTGACAAGAATGCCATCAAGGGCCGTATTGCGCAGATCCGCAAACAGGTCGAGGATTCCACCAGCGACTACGACCGCGAGAAGCTCCAGGAACGCCTGGCCAAGCTGGCCGGTGGTGTTGCCGTCATCAATGTCGGTGCTGCTACCGAGGTCGAGATGAAGGAAAAGAAGGCTCGTGTCGAGGATGCCCTCCACGCTACCCGCGCCGCGGTCGAGGAAGGTATTGTCCCGGGCGGTGGTGTCGCCATGCTGCGCGCCATGAAGGTTCTTGAGACTCTCAAGAGCGACAACGCTGAGGAAGCAGTCGGTATTGCCATCGTCCTGAAAGCGCTCGAGGAGCCGATCCGCCAGATCGCCGGTAATGCCGGTATGGAAGGTTCTGTCGTCGTCAACCGTGTGCTCTCCGAAACAGGTGCCTTTGGTTTCAATGCCACCACCGGCGAGTATGAAGATCTGCTCAAGGCCGGTGTCATCGACCCGACCAAGGTGACTCGCTCGGCGCTCGAGAACGCTGCCAGTATCGCTGGCCTGCTCTTGACCACCGAGGCCGTCGTGGCTGACAAGCCCGAAGAGAAGACAGGCGGCCCTGCCGGTTCCCCTGATATGGGAATGGGCGGCATGGGCGGTATGGGCGGTATGTACTAAGCCGACCGTTCCATTAGTCTATAGCCTCACAAGCGGGTCCGGCTGGTTCAGCCGGACCCGCTTTCTGTTTGCCGATCGTAGAGTCAAGCCGCAATCTATCACACTTCTCATTGACAGCCGCCTGCCGTTACATATCTTCCGGCTATGCCGGTACCTGAAGCGTTCCTCAAGATTATCAAAGGCGAGTTCCCCGATGACCGCCTGACATTTCAGAAACGGGTCGCCACCTTCCACCCCGAAAGCGCCGAGGAAGCTGCCTCGCTCTTCACACTGGCCGGAAAGCACAAGCAGAAACTCTTCATAACCGGTTTCGGCAACAATATCGATCCCCAAGGCGAACCCTTCCAGAGCATGGTCTCGGTTCGCACCGATCGCTTCAACCAGATCGAGGAAGTCAACGAGCAGGACCTGTACATAACTGTTGGCGCCGGCTACCCACTGATGGAAATCAACCACCGCCTCGAACGCCACAAACTGGTGCTGGTTCCGTCCATGCTGCCCTATGTCGGCTCGGTCGGTGGTGCTATCGCTGTCGGACTCACCGGCGAGCTGCACGAGAAGGCTGTCCCGATGAAGAAGTACCTGCTCAAGGCAACCATCGTGACACCCGCCGGCGAGATTATCACGCCCGGCTCGGTGTGCTTCAAGTCGGTCTCGGGCTTCGATGTTGTCAAAATCTTCCATAACTCATGGGGGCTGCTGGGATTGATCGTCAAGGCCAGCCTGCGCCTGATGCCTGACACGGGCGCTGAGGACTTCAAGGAACTCCACCAGCTCGCGGTCGATCGCACCGGTCTGCTCGCTGCTCTCGATGCCAGCGATCTTACCGATGATGCCGTCTATGCCCGTAAGATCCGCCAGAAATTCGATCCCAAC
>CAZXRO010000455.1:0-1778 GCA_964642435.1 uncultured Ignavibacteriales bacterium | reverse complement strand
GACGCGTCGCTGGCATTCACACTTGGTTACGTGTTCCGGCACTTCCCGACCACGCAGGATGCGGCGATTTACATCCAGGAGGACGGCCGTACTCCCGCGCCGTTCCCGGGGGCCACGCCCCCGCGGGATCTGCATGAGGTCTACGCCCGGATAGTTTCGAAGCCGAGGCCCGGGTTTGGCGTGATCGCCAACCTGTATGCCGGTACAGGGGAGCCGAACGGTGAAGATCCGAGGCTCGTGAAGCGTGGCGGCGGCGACGTCCGTATCGTGAAGAACACGGTCAAGCTTACAACGGGTATCAAGATTAACGACTGGGGCCCGTATGACTATCACAAGGACTTCAATCTGACGTATCCCGTACAGCTCACCGCAGACCTCTCGGCGGTACTGGGTATTCCCGAGTGGTTTGACGTCCCTCAGACAAGAGCCGGGATACAGACAACCTGGCGGTCGCTGGATCATCGCTCAAACCGCTATTGTCCGCTGGGGCTGCCGGATTGTGGTGGCGAGACCGCAGGTCTGCCACATGGCAACGAGTGGGAGATACGGACCTACCTGCACTTGAATGTGGGCATGTAGCAACTTTTTGATAGACAACCTCCAGACGCAGGCCGACAGTTATGACATATAGACTGGACATCGAATCACCATATGTGGACAGCGTGCAGAACCTCGTAGCTCAAATGACACTCAGCGAGAAGATTGGCCAGCTTTGCTTGATGGCCGGTGGCGGGTATACCAACCACGATGATGTGCTCAGCGCGATCAGGCAGGGCCTGGTGGGTGGTGTACTAAACGAGGTGGAGAAGGCAAACATCCGCGAACTCCAGCGTGTAGCCGTTGAGGAGAGCCGCCTCGGCATACCGCTGCTGTTCGGACGCGATGTCGTCCACGGATTCAAGACCATTTTCCCAATACCGTTGGGACTTGCAGCCTGCTGGAGTAGAGAGACAGTCAGAGACTGCGCCCGTGCATCGGCGCTCGAGGCTGCCGCATCCGGCATCAACTGGACCTATGCACCCGTGCTGGACATCGGGCGGGACCCTCGCTGGGGACGGATTGCCGAGACATTCGGAGAGGATCCGTATTTCGTGTCAGAGTTGGCCAAGGCAATGGTTGTCGGCTTTCAGGGTGACGATCTTTCCCGGCCGGAGCACATTGCGGCCTGTGCCAAGCATTTCGTGGGCTATGGTGCCAGTGAGGCAGGTCGCGACTACAACACCACCAATATTCCCATGAACGAGCTGCACAACGTCCACCTGCAACCCTTTCGGGCCGCAATAGAAGCTGGTGTCGCATCGGTTATGACCTCATTCTGTGATATCGACGGCATACCGGCCAGTGGTAACCGTATGCTACTGCGGCAGATTTTGCGCAAGGAGCTGGGATTCCAGGGGATGGTGGTCAGCGATTTCAGGTCGATCATCGAGCTGCGCGTGCACGGCCTGACCGATTCGGATAAGGAATCGGCGTACGAGGCGGCAATGGCCGGGGTTGATATGGAAATGACGAGTCATGCCTATCTGGATCATCTCGCGGAACTCATATCCGAAGGCCGGTTCAGTATGGAACTGGTGGATCAGATGGTCGCCAATGTTCTGACAGTGAAGGCACGACTGGGATTGTTCGATCACCCGTTCGCCAGGCCCGACATGGTGACGGTCTCCTCGATGAAGGACCACCTGCAAGCCAGTTACGATGCGGCCGTCAAGAGCATCGTTCTGCTGAAGAATGACGCTGACAGACTGCCCATTGACCCGAAGGAACTCCGGTCGCTG
>CAZXRO010000454.1:0-1782 GCA_964642435.1 uncultured Ignavibacteriales bacterium | reverse complement strand
GAATCGAAACATCATTGGCGCGCCGTTTGCAAATCACTCACACGTTGGAAGAGACCGGTCTGGGCGCATACCCATTCTACCCGCTCCACCTCGGTGAGGAGCCGAGGGTCAGGCCGGTCGATCACAAGATGAAGGCTCGTACACAAAGAAAGGAGTGTCACATGGTCAACCGCGCTTTGTTGGGTGCCCTCGCACTGGGCACCACTGTCGCCCTCTGGGGGTGCAGCAATGGAGAGCTCGGCCCGCAGCCTGGGCCAGAGCTGCCTCAAGATCAGGATGCCAATGGGACTGATTTCGGTGCACCGCCGGAGCAGCCGCAAGATCAGGGTGCCAATCAACGTGATTTCGGTGCGCCGCCGGCGCAGCCGCAAGATCAGGGTGCCTATGAGTCTGATTTCGGTGCGCCGCCGGCGCAGCCGCAAGATCAAGGCGCCTATGAGCCTGATTTTGGTGGCGAGTCGGCCGTTCCCCAAGAGTCGGCTCCGATGCCCGAGGATTAGTCGCCTCAGAAGATTGCCCCGCCTCGGGAAGGTGGGGCGGATGTACAGTCACAATTTGTGCCACTTTTGCTTTTACTCATACTGAAAGGTGTACGTCTATGTTGAAAGGAACTCAGATCGCATTCGTGTCGGTGGTTTTCGCTGCTGCAACAGCTTCCCAAGCGGTAGGGCAGTGGGAGATGCCGGCGGAGCAGGAGGCCCAATCGCAACCGAGGGCCCAATCGCAACAGCAGGACCCGCGTCAAGGTCAAGGCCAGCCCATGCCGCCACGGCAAGGGGAATCGCCGCAGCCGGCCCCCGCGCAGCCGCAGCCGCAGCAAAACGTTGTGGCCACGGTCAACGGGGAACCGATCACGCGTCCCGAGTTGACCGAACAGGCTCAGTCGCTGCTGCGCGCTCACCAGCAAGGGAATGGTGGACAGGCGCGGCCATCCAGGCAGCAGGTGCAGCAGCAGGCCCTCAATAATCTCATTGAGGCCAGGCTCGTGGAGCAATATGCCCGCCAGCAGGGTCCGGATGTGGAAGACCAAGAGGTGAAATCCGTCCTCGACGGACTCCGGGAGAGTCTGGAGGGGCAGGGTGTCACGCTCGAACAATACTTGGCTTCACAGGGGCAAGAGACGGCTGATCTACGCAAGCGTATCGAAAGCTCTCTGGCTTGGCAGAAACTGCAAGAAGAGCGGATAACGCCCGAGAAGCTTCGGGAGTTTTACGAAGAGCACCAGCAGCGCTTTGGGGAGGCAACGTTCGAACAGGTTCAGCCACAAGTGACGCAGCTTTACGTGGCACAAATCTGGAACGATATTGTTGCAGAAATGAAGCCCGAGGCGAATATTCAAGTCGCCAACCGTCCTGGCACCGCGCCTCAGGCACCGCCTCGCGGCCCGGTCATGCCGCGACAATAGTCCAGACGGTCCCCGGCCGCTTGAACACGTGGTGCCGCGACCGAAGGCTCAGTGTCGGGCACCCGGTTCACGACGCGCAAGCGCCCGAACGGCGTCGGGCGCTTGCGCGATCGAATTCCCATCGCGTGTATCGGTCAAGCAATCCGCTCCCGGCCGATGAGTCGGCGTAAACTCCAACCGCGCTTACTGGAGGAAGGATTGATGGACGACATCCTAATCGCAAAACTCCGTCCCGTCGCATGGAGGGTATACGTCCGAGGCATGGAGGAGGCCCGACGTGTACAACAGAATCTAGCAAGGGCAGGCATACAGGTTTCGCAGTTCGACGAAGAGCCCGACATATTCGACGATGAGCGCCCGGCGCTCCCCCCACCGCG
>CAZXRO010000453.1:0-1787 GCA_964642435.1 uncultured Ignavibacteriales bacterium | reverse complement strand
CCCGCGACCACCACGACGGTCTCGCGATACGCCGATCAGCAACAGGGGAGACCACCGGCGCGTTCGGACGATCATTCGCCGTCCGGCCCGTCGGCTGCGTCTGCGATACATCCGTCATCCCCGAGGCCTCCAGCAACGCCTGCTTCATCTCCTGCGCCGACTGGTAACGATCCTCTGGATTGCGCGCAATCGCCTTCAGTACGACCGCCTCCACTTCCGAGGGTATCGATGAGTTATGCTTGCGCGGCGGCACCGCATCTTCATTCAGCTTCGCGTCTCGAATAGCAAACTCGTTGTCCCCCCGATGCGGCAATTCGCCCGTCAGCAAATTGTACAGCGTCACCCCAACCGCATAGATATCCACCAGCACGAAGTCCGTGCTCTCGGTCGGGACAAACTGCTCAGGCGCCATGTACAACGGGGTGCCGCAACACGATCCCGCCGCCGTCAACGCCGGGTCCGAATCCCCCTTGGCGATCCCGAAATCGATCACCTTGACCGCCTTCGTCAGCCCGTGCTCCAGCATGATATTGCTCGGCTTGATATCACGGTGCCAGATATTGCGCGCATGCGCCTTGCTCAACACATCCAGCACGATCCCCATGATCTCCGCCGCTTCCTTGACCGAAAGCACCCCCGTGTCAGCCACCCGCTGCTCAAGCGTCGGGCCTTCAATATGCTCCATGGCTATCACCATGTCGCCCTCGTGCTTGAAAAAGTGCTTCAACTGACACACATGACGATCACGCTCCAAAAGCGCCAGCTTGTCTGCCTCCTGGCTGAAACGATCCGCCATGCGAGGATCACGCATGATCTTGAGCACAACCCGAAGGTTCGGGACATCCTTGTGCACGCCCAGAAATACACGAGCCATCCCGCCACCACCAAGATCGCGAATGATCGTGTAATCACCTATCGACTGTTGACTCATATCTTTATCCATAGAAACCGCAATCCCTGTTTCATGCCAAGTTATACGACAGCCCACGCAATCGCAACGCTTTGTTTCCCACAAAAAAATGACTGGTATCCCAATATCCTATCACGTATAATTTCATGGCATTGACCATTAGCGCAGGTCAGGCCAGATCACATTCGAAGTCTCAACTCGATAGACAGCAGCCTGTGCCAAAACCGGACGCAAGGAATCTGTAGTTATGGGCAAACCAGCAGCCCGTATGGGCGACATGACCGCGCATGGCGGTGCCATTGTCAAGGGTGAGCCAACCGTGCTCATCGGCGGCTTGCCGGCCGCAAGAGTCGGCGATATGCACACCTGCCCGATGGTCAACCCGGGCGTCCCGCCGCCACCACACGTCGGCGGACCTATCATGCCACCCGGTTGCCCAACCGTACTCATCGGCGGCCTTCCCGCTGCCTGCGTCGGCGATATGGCCACCTGCTCAGGGCCCCCCGATACCATACTGCCACCCGGCTGTCCCACTGTCCTCATCGGCTCCGGAGGCGGCGGTGGCGGGGGAGGAGCCGGCGCCGGTCAGGGCGGAGGCAAAAGCGCGACAGCCAAAGGAGACACCGGCGATGCCGACAACGCCTCTGATTCCGACTCCCAGAGCGATTCCGAGGCATCTCCTCAGGAAGACACCGGATTCCTCAACCTCAAGTTCGTCGACGCTGGCGGCAAACCCATCCACGGCGTCAAGTACGCCCTCAAGGGCCCCGATGGCGAAACCGAGGAAGGCCAACTGGGCGGCCAGATCAAAAAGACCGGACTGAAACCGGGTGACTGGGAAGTCCGCCTCAAATCCATTACATCCGCCGCCTGGAGC
>CAZXRO010000452.1:0-1791 GCA_964642435.1 uncultured Ignavibacteriales bacterium | reverse complement strand
GAAACCGGGTGACTGGGAAGTCCGCCTCAAATCCATTACATCCGCCGCCTGGAGCACGAACCGCATCAGCCTCGGCGACAAAGTCGATGCTGTCGTTCAGACCGCCGGTATCGAAAATGGCGAGACAGGAACTATCGAAATCTGGCGATGCGAAATCGGCCAACCCGACCGCAAAATCGCCAGCATGACCCGTATCCCTGTCCGCAACAACAAGTTCACTGCGCAGTGGGAGCCCCGGCTCCCCGATGAAGAGATCGCTCTCGTCGATCTCGATGGCCAACCGCCACAACGCTCCGATAATCGCTTCTACTTCATGGCCTCATGCCAGGGAAGTATCGGGCGATCCGGCTGGCTGACCGTCACCACTACATTCCAAATGACAATCAATGATCCCGATGGCAACCCCATTGCCGATCAGAAATACGAAATCCGCCTCCCCAACGGGGAGATTCGCAACGGAAAACTCGACCGCGATGGAAAGCTGGTCGAAAACAAAGTGCCACTCGGCAATTGCTACGTACGCCTGCCCGCTCTGCAACCTCCGCCACCATCTGGCGACAATACGCAGCAATAAACCAGACACGGGGGAGAAGCACACCTGCCTCAAGGACGATCATGCCCGAGAAACCCACAAAGACACACCATGTAACCTACGGCGATTTCAACGATTGGATCGGCCTCTCCGCCGGCGCCAACCACACCGTCAGGCTCCGACAACTCGAAAATACCAACCCCGCCTGCTTCATACCGGCCGCCGTCTTCGCCTTCGACCAGTCCTTTCCCGGACCCGGTATCTTCGAACACCTCCGCCTCGTCGAACAGCAGGCCAATCTGCAGCCACAAAGTAAGCTCATGCTCTTCGGGCACGCCGACAAACAGGGCAAGGACGAATACAACAAGCACCTCTCCGACCGCCGCGCCGCCGCCGTCTGGGCCCTTCTGGTTCACGATCACCAAACGTTCGAGAAGGTCGCTCAGGAAGAGGACTGGCCGTCTTCATGTTACCAGGCCATGCTGCGCGGGGTCGGCTGCAATCCCGGGCCGATCGATGGCGACCTCGGACCCCTGACCAAAGCTGCCGTCACCTGGTTCCAGCAGGAATACAACGAGGACGTCTTCCACGATAACGACAAGCGACAACACCCCGACCTCGTCGTCGATGGCCTCCTCGGCCCCAAAACCATGGCCGCCCTGCGCGATGCCTACCTTGCCTGCTGTCCCGCCCGCATCCCGACCTCCCGCTTCATGGAAACCCCCTGGGCCGGATGCAGCGAGTTCAACCCCGTATCCAGTGATGACGCCGAAAACCGACGTGTGATCGCTGCCTTCATGACCGACCCCACCAGCCTCGAGGCCGAAATCCCCTGCCGGGTCGGCAATATCAAGGCCTGCCAGGTCGATGACCAGGCCCAAATGCGATGCAAATACTACCGTCTCCACGTCCACGAAACCGAGGAATCCGAGGATGTCGCCAGGTTTAGCGACTACCAGTGGTTGCCAGGCAAAGA
Source organism: uncultured Ignavibacteriales bacterium (assembly GCA_964642435.1). Lineage (GTDB taxonomy): Bacteria > Zixibacteria > MSB-5A5 > GN15 > FEB-12 > WJKG01. The sequence continues at coordinate 283 of CAZXRO010000452.1, read as the reverse complement.
CCGCACTATCTACTTGAGCGTACTCACATCGCTCCCCGATGATACCTCGGTCGACTTCACCATCGCCAAATTCGGCGGCGATCCCGCCGAACTGCCCACCGACCACACTCAAGGCTCACGCCCCAACCTCGGCGACCAGCTTGGCACCACCTCCGGAAAGGTCAAACACGGTGTCTGTACCGCCAAATGGACCCATCCCGAGGACTATGATCCCATGGACTTCGAATGTTGGTTCGATGAGGTAGAGGTCGAAATCGAACTCCCCGACGAAGACGAGGACGAC
>CAZXRO010000451.1:0-1800 GCA_964642435.1 uncultured Ignavibacteriales bacterium | reverse complement strand
ACGAATCTTGCCTCCATCGCCCTGCTTGACAATCTGCCCGACAGCGCCCGCTACTACGCCGAGCGCGCCCTGGACCTCGCCCCCTATGACCTCACCGCCAATCGCGCGTGGCTGCGCGCGGTCAATCAGACCGCTCAAACAGGCAGCGGTGCTTTCCCACGAGCCGTCGAACAGGCCCTCATTAGGACCGACAGCAGCGTCTACATTGCCCTGGAAGCCGGCCTGCTGGCCCTCTCGACCGAACACCCGAACACCGCCCGAGGCTACCTGACCCTGGCCACCAATGCGACTCGACCTCCGGTTGAAACCGATGATGCCGCGTTCGGCCCCCACTGGATTAACAGCCCCGAAAGGCACCGCCAACAACAAGCCCGTGCCTACTACCAACTCGGCTACCTGGAAGGCCTCAATGGTCGATTTGATCGTGCCGTCGAACTCACCCACCAGGCCATCGCCCACGACTCCTCACTATCGGAAGCCTGGGTCAACCTGATCTCCGGGTATGTCGCCCTCGGGGAGCTCAAACAGGCCGAAACCGCGCTGACCCAGGCCGAGCAGCTCTTCCCGGACAACGACCTCATCCAGTCCATACGCCAGAACAGATAGAGCACAGAAAAATAGTGCGCTAAGCGCCGGAGCCCCCGTCCTGCCACAAAGAAAACGGGGCCGACCTGTGGTCGACCCCGCGAAGTTATCATATCGAAAGATTCAGATCAGATACTTACCAGCTCACCCTCTGCAAATAGCGTGTGCGGGCCTCATCAACAGTGACCTTCGCAGGCGCATTCTCATTGTAGTGCGGTACCCCGGCCGGCGCTGTCCCCTCAGATTCAGCCAGATCCCATGGCTCAAACAGATAGTTCAGCACCAGAGTCGTCACCGAATCCGCCTGCTCCTGCTTGATCGCCGTCAACGTGAAGTTCATGTTCACAGTCCGGAACAGGCCCCGGTCGTACGTATGCGTCACCGGAGCGCCCTCGAAAATGTACCGTCCACCGAGCGGATGATCGGCACCATAAAGTGACTTATACAGATAAACTGCCTCTGTTCCAAACACACGTCCTGCCCAGCCAACCTCAGGTACAGCAGGCAAATCCGGGTCGAAGTACGGAGGGATCATAGATGCTGGATCATCGCTGTAGGCATATCGCGCCCTCAGTAATGAGTCATCTACATCCAATTCAGGCCACACTTGAGGCATGAGACTGTACGCTCCAACGAAGTCCTCAATTCGCCTCCGCTCCGGACAGTCATCGTCATCTGCGGCCAGTGCATGGCACCACCAACCCGAATACGATACGTGACTGACTCCAAAATACCAGAAATACTCGGACGTCGGCGGAGCCTCAAAGGTCGGCTTGGTGCTGAGGTTACCCACAGCTGTTCCTCGCATTGTGAGCCAAGCGTTTACTCCAGCGTCAATCGCTTTGAAGACTGCGTCATTAGCGCCCTGCCCGTCAAACAAAGCTGCGCGATAAAGACAGTCGTTGTAAACCACCATGACTTTGTGCTGAAGCATTGATCTCAATGGTACACCCTGACCGGCAAGCCTGACAGTAGTTATGTAATCAGGTGTCAAACCGGGAAGGTCAGGATCAATCTGTGTCGAATCATCATACTGGAACGTGGAATCCGGACGACCAATGGCCTCCATACGCTTCTCACCCCAGGTCCGCACCCATTGACTCCAGAATGGTCGGCCAAGACCCGAATCGGGCCACGGCGATGCTAGGGGCTGCGTTTGCGTAAAATTGACAACCACAACATCCCGCTCGTGCTTCGGCTCAATCACAGGGAAAT
>CAZXRO010000450.1:0-1807 GCA_964642435.1 uncultured Ignavibacteriales bacterium | reverse complement strand
CTATGACTCACTCCTGGCCGACCTGAAACCCGCTGACAGCCACTATATACCGCTTATCAAGCTCAAGAAGGCCTCTGTCAGGATGGATCAGGGACGCTACGCCCTGGCCCGCGAACTGCTCCTCGATGTCCGCGACAATCATCGCAGGCACTTCGTCTCCAGTCCCCTGGCCCAATACACGCTGGCCCGCTCGTTCGAACTGGAGGGCAACTTCAACCGCGCCCTGGCCGAATACAAAGTACTGCTGGAGAAATACCGCGAATCCGATGAGGCCCTGTCTACCTATCTATACCTGGCCAAACAGTTCGAACAACAGGATAGACGCGATGAGGCCGCCCGATGGTACCAGGATGCCGAACGGGTCTACGATGAGCTTATCGCCCGCGGCAGCGGCACTATCGACGAAGCCCGCGGCATGCTCTTCAAATCCGATCTCGCCGGCCAGCAGGGCCGCTGGGAAGAAACCGCGCAAACCCTCACCAGGGTGTTCGACAAGTTCCCCAAACAGGCAATCGGGCAACGCGCTATGGTCAACGCTATCCGCGTCCACCAGCAGAAACTAAATAACCCGCAGGTCGCCGACTCCCTGAGAGACGTCCTCCGGCAATCGCTCGCCCGCGCCGAACGACCGAGTTTCGACAGTTAGGCTAAATCAAAGGATCCCATTGCCAGGCCCATATGTACAAGACGTGTGAGAAAGATAAACGAATGTTCCCTGGGAGTAACTGATGAAATCATACCGATATCTGATCCTCGGCCTTCTGCTGCTTCTGATGGCGCCGGTACTGGGACATACCCAGACCGACTACTTCGGCAAAATCGATACCGTCTTTGCCGACGTCGAAAAAATCGACGACCAGAACTGGTCTGTCACCATTTCCTATAGCAACGACCAGCCCGTCGAAGGACTCTCCATTCCCCTCAGACTCGCCGCAGGCGAAAACCGCGTTGTCGGCGACTCAGCCATCTACACTGGCGGACGGGTCGAGCACTTCGCCTACAAAGGCTTCCGCTCCGACACCGCCATTCAGTGCGTCACAATGGGCATGGTAGCCAACCTCGGCCCCACCCGGCACAAACTCGATGCCGGCTCCGGTCGCCTGGTGACGTTCTTCGTCTCCTCGCTCGATAACAAACCGATCGAGAAGCTGCACGTCGACACAACCACCACCCACCCCGACAATTCACTCATGACCGTCGCCGACCGATACCAGCCAACTGAGGACGGCATCGACACCATTATCGGTGAACGCCTCAAAGAGCTGCAGATCATCCCGGCCTTCGTGGTCCGCACCAACGGTAAGTAAACGGCCCCCAAATTGACGTGCCAAACCTGGCACCAGCACAAAGCCCGCAAGCTCAATGGCCTGCGGGCTTCCTTATCGATAGCTCTGTCTTCCCAGTCACTCAGCCCCGCCTAATCATCCCCTCCGGGTTCGGCATCCCGACGACGAGCTGTCACACGAACCGACTCGTCCTGCAGAATAAATGGCCTGAGCTGCTCGCAATGCTCCGCCGTCAACTGCCCCTTCTGGTAAGCTTTCAGCAGCGCATTGTTGTCCACCTTCATATAGTCATCAAGCCCCAGCAGTCGCGTCTGCGCCGCAAGGTCCGCGTACAGGGCCTCATCAGCTGACTTCGTCACAAACTTCTCGACATTACTCACCCGCACCTTCAATTCCCCAAGCGTACCACAGAACTTCTCCAGGTTCGTCTCCCGGGCAATCTGAGCCATCCGCTCCTTCAGCGCATCCCGCTGAACCGTCAATTCCTTGATCTTCCCGTCCAGCTCGATATACACATCCAC
>CAZXRO010000449.1:0-1818 GCA_964642435.1 uncultured Ignavibacteriales bacterium | reverse complement strand
TGCGCCCGCAGAAGCTTTGCCGCGGCGGCGTTGACCAGAATGATCTGCTCGCCATCAGCCACAATGATAGCATCGGGAGACAATTCAGTCATGGACCGGAACAGGCGGTCGCGGTCGCGCAGGGGTTGATCCAGATGCGGCACCCCGGCCTCTTTGGCAAGGGTCTCGAGATCTTCTTCTATCATGCGACGGAACTGTTGCACGACACGGCGCATTTGAAGCGGGAAGGCATCGGGGTGGTCAGCGAGGATACAGATGGCTCCGAAGGCCTGACCGGTCGGCCAGCAAATGGGAACACCAAAGTATGATACGAGGCCCTGCTTTACCAATTGGTTGTGCTGATAAGCAGTATCTGCGGAAACATCGGGCAGGTGCAGTTCTCGCTGTTCCGTCACTACCCTGAAGCAGAATCCAACCGACTGGCTGTCACTGTCATCGGTAGTACAGAATGCGGTCTGGCAGCCGGTGTTCCTGATGAGCGGCCTGATACCATTGGCAGAATCAGCAACAGACAGGAGCACCAACGGGGCGCCGGTAACTCGTGCGAGCAGATCGACGGTTTCCTGCCACTGGGCAGTCAACTCTGTTGGGATGGGTAGGTCGTTGCAGTCGGCGTGATCGAACAGGGTCGGCTCTTTAGAGCTACTGCCCCGTCCTGAAGACACCTGCGATGCACGCTGATTCGAATGAGACTTCACTCTGGCTCCGCTTCATCTGCTATGAATCACTGACAACAACCGTGGGTGACAGCAACAATGAGTCTCTGACGTACAGCAAGAGTGGCAATGACAATGTCGATGTGGGGTTACCCAAGGTTGCTCAGATCGAATATAACCGCTTGGCAAGGATAATCCAACTGATCTGACCCAAACTGTATCGACTTTCTCACCGCTCACAACATTGACTGAACATCGGCCAAATACGAACGGAATTGACCATTGCGGCCACGAATTGCCGCCAAGGCAGGAGATTAATGTTGACGGCGTCAAATGTCGACACTATTATTGTGTGCATAAGCACATAATGTGTATAAGGAGAGACTAAAGGAGAGTTTGTGCCCAGACCGAGAAAACATCGCCAGTGCCGCCGATACAACGCGGATCGGGTTTTCAGGCCTGCCGGGATTCCGATGCGGGAGGTAGAGCCGGTTTTTGTGTCTGTCGACCAGTTTGAGGCACTGCGTCTGTGTTATGCCGAGGGGCTGGACCAGGCCGAGGCCGGTCGGCGGATGGGCGTTTCCCGCGGGACGATACAGCGGCTGCTCTGGGCGGGCCGAAAGGCCGTAGTTGATGCAATGGTAAACAATCAAGCGATAGTAGTAAACTGTAAGTACCAGGAGGAATCCGATGTTACTATGTGTTCCCACCAGGGGTCCGGGCGGAAAGGACGATGTGGTTCATGACCATTTTGGGTCAGCCCCGTGTTTTACGCTCTACAATTCAGAGACAGAGGAGCTGACGGTTCTGGATAACCGCAATGCTCATCACGACCACGGCACCTGTCATCCGATGAATCAGCTTCAGCACCACAAAATCGATGCCATTGTGTGCCGCGGAATGGGTCGTCGGGCAGTCGAGGCTCTTTCGGCCGAGGGTGTCAAGGTGTACATGGCGCAATCGGAGTCTGTCGGCGAGGCGATTGAGGCGTGTCTTGCGGGCAAACTCAGCGAGATCGACCCGGCCAAGGCCTGCCGAGGTCATGGTCAGCACGCTCATCCGGCTGAGCCGATGCCGGGGCGCGGTTCCGGTTATGGCCAGGGTCGCGGTATGGGCGGCGGCGGTGGTCAAGGTAGCGGCCAGGGTCGCGGCATGGGTGGCG
>CAZXRO010000448.1:0-1821 GCA_964642435.1 uncultured Ignavibacteriales bacterium | reverse complement strand
TTGGTCCAGGGCTACGATGGCCAGACCGCATGGCAGATCGATCCCAACGGCCGACCGTCCCGCCTGAGCGGCTTTGAAAAGCGCGAACTGCTCAAGAGCGTCTATTTTGAATCCCTGTCATATCTCGTCGATGACCGTATGGCCGGCGGACAGGAGTACATGGGGCTTACCGAGCGCGACGGCCAGACCTTCCATGAGATACACTTCTACCCCATGCACCGCGACACCGTGCGCGCCCTCTACGATACGAGCGATGGCCTCCGGAGACTTATGATCAGTCGCCTTGACAACGTCCAGACGTTCACCGAAGTCAGTGACTACCGTACCGTTCAGGGCGTTCCGGTTCCTTACCGTTCCGTCGCGATGGCCCCCGAAGTGCCGATGGAGATTATACTCCAGGCCGATACCGTCATCTTCAATGACCCCGTCGACCGCAGCTTGTTTGTCATGCCCGGTGAAGAACCGAAGGATTTCTACTTCCCCGGCCATGCCTCATGGGTGGATGTGCCGTTCGACTACCGCTTCGGTCACATCCGTATCAAGGCCACGCTCAATGGTCAGCTGACGGCCTGGTTCATCCTCGACTCGGGTGCCTCGGCCAACCTGCTCAACCAGCCGGTAGCAGACCGTCTCAACCTGACCGTTGTCGGATCGTTGCCTGCGCGGGGAATAGCCGGATTCGAAGAGGTCGCCCTGGTTGAGACCGACTCGCTCCAGATCGGCGAACTGACCCTGTACCATCAGGTGGCCGGAGCCTTCGACCTGAGCGAACTGCAACCTCGTGGCGATACCTCTACCTTCGGCGGACTCATCGGCTATGACTTCCTTTCCCGATTCCCGGTGCGCATCGATTACGCCAATCGCACCATGCGCGTGTACAACCCGCAAAACTTCACCCCACCCGACTCCGGCAGTCAGGTCCCCTTTGAGCTGACCATGCAGGTGCCAACGATCACCGCCGAGCTTCTCGGAACACCGGGACAGTTCCTGGTCGATCTGGGCAATGCCTTCGGCCTGGTCGTCCATCCCGGCTTCATCGAACGCAACGAACTGGCTCACTTGCTTTCAGACGTCGAGTCAACCGACCAATGGCTCGGAGGCGTCGGGGGTTCGCTCAAAGGCAGGACTGCCTATGTGGCCGCTTTCCGCCTGGGCGACGTGCTGATATCGGACCTTCGCGTCATCCTCCCCGACTCGGGACCCGGCCTGGCCGCATCGGAAGAACTCGATGGCAATATTGGTAATCTCCTCTTGGAGAATTTCTCCGTTCTCTTTGATTACCCCAACCATCAGATAATCGTCTACCCACCATCAGAAAAATGAAACTATGCCCGGGCTACATTTTTGTAGATGATAAGGAAAGCCAAAGACATGGAAGCCTCGACCAGTAAGACCGCCACCAACAGCGAAGGGGCCTCAGGATGCTGACAAAATCAACTCGGGCGCTGTCGATACTGCTGCTTGCAGCGATGTTGCTGCTAACACCGGGCGTTTGGGCTGAGCAGCCTGAGTCGGCTCGCCCCCCCCTCACGAAAATGGACTATCACAAGATATCTCACCAGGTGGGCGGCCGCCTTGGCGTGTGGAGCCATATTGGCGAAGATGCCCCGGATGAGGACGAATCCGGCACCTTCCAGGCCGACCTCTCGGATCAGTCCTTCTACCTTGAAGGTACCGCTGGCTATCGCCTGAACCCGCTTCTGTTCGGTGAATTCACACTGGGCATGGTCGATCGCGGCGATGTGACCATCCAGGATGGCCCCAACCAGCGTATCGGCAGCCTGTTGATCACCAGTTTCCTGCTGCATGCCCGCCTCTACC
>CAZXRO010000447.1:0-1833 GCA_964642435.1 uncultured Ignavibacteriales bacterium | reverse complement strand
GAATGAGCACCGAATGCCCGCGTGTCCGCGTCGTCATGGTCTCCATGCACGCCGACCGACGATTCGTCATCGAGGCGCTCAAAGCGGGTGCCCGCGGCTATATCCTCAAGGACACCGAGATCACCGGACTCGTCGATTCGCTCCGCAGGATCATGGCAGGCGAAATCTGCCTGGGACCACAGATCACCGATGTCGTCGTCCGTGAGGTCATCAACCCCGACACCGCAGCCTCATCGGCCTTCTCCATCCTCAGCTCGCGCGAACGCGAGGTCCTCCAGCTCCTGGCCGAGGGCAAGTCCACCAAGGAAGCCGCCAACCAACTCAATCTCAGCCCCAAGACAATCGAGTCCCACCGCAAACAGCTCATGACCAAGCTCAACCTGCATTCAATCGCCGAACTCACCAAGTACGCTATTCGTGAAGGGCTGACACAGCTCGATTGACACCCCTGCGAACACCTCCCCAACCAACAGCCCGTCAGCGCCATCAGGATTCGCCCTGTCGCAATTCAGGATTTTCCTGATATCCACCAACGTCCCCCAATCACTATCCTACCATATAGTGACGGATCAGTCCATGTTATGGCGCTCAATCGCGCCCCAACCAGGAGCTACCTATGTTTGATACCGGACATACCGGGTTTATGCTGGTTGCCACCAGCTTGGTCATGCTCATGACACCCGGCCTGGCGTTCTTCTACGGCGGCTTGGTCGGCCGCAAGAACGTGTTGACTATCATGACCCAGAGCTTCGTGTCTCTGGGTATCACGACCATCATCTGGTTCGCATTCGGCTACTCGCTGTGCTTCTCCGGCGGCGAGGGAGCCATTATTGGCAACCTCGACAAGGCCTTTCTCAATGGCGTCACCCTAAACAGCCTCTTTCCCGATTCATCGGGCGCCATCCCCGAGTACCTGTTCTTTGCCTACCAGATGATGTTTGCCATCATCACACCCGCCCTGATTACCGGAGCCTTCTCAAACCGCGTGCGCTTCCCTGCCTACCTGCTCTTCCTCGTGGCCTGGCTGGTGCTCGTCTACTTCCCGTTCGTCCACATGGTCTGGGGCGGCGGCCTCCTCGCCGATTGGGGTGTCAAGGATTTCGCGGGCGGAATCGCCGTCCACAATATTGCCGGTATGGCAGCGCTCGCCTCCGTCCTGTTCGTCGGCCGACGACGAGTCGCCGATGCCGTCCCCCACAGCATCCCCCTCGTTGCCCTCGGCACCGGCCTGCTGTGGTTTGGCTGGTACGGCTTCAATGCCGGCTCTGAACTGCTCGTCGACAACATCACCGTCACGGCATTCATCAATACCGATATCGCCGCCTCCTGCGCCGCTATCTCCTGGATGATCCTCGAGTGGTCGTTAACCAAGAAACCAAGGCTCGTCGGCCTCCTCACCGGTGCCGTCGCCGGACTCGCCACCATCACGCCTGCAGCCGGATTCGTCACTCCCGGCTCGGCCGCCATTATCGGTCTCTCTGCCGGCATTGTCTGCTACGGCGCCGTCTCACTCAAGAACAAGCTGAAATGGGATGATGCACTGGATGTGTGGGGTGTCCACGGCGTCGGTGGTGCCCTCGGCGTCATCATGCTCGGCCTGCTCGCCCATGAGTCTATCAATGGACAGTCGAGCCTTATCTACGGCGGCAACGTCCACTTCCTCGGTGTGCAGCTGGCTGCCATCGCCGTCTCATCGGTGTATGCGTTCGCCTTCACCTACGGTATGCTCTGGCTGATCAACAAAGTCACACCGGTACGCACTACCGACGTTGAGGAAAGCACCCTCGATGAATCCGTGCACGGTGAAAGAGCATACTGGGATTGAAAACCTGT
>CAZXRO010000446.1:0-1842 GCA_964642435.1 uncultured Ignavibacteriales bacterium | reverse complement strand
ACAAAACTGCTATAGCCCCCAGCTCACTTCCGCCCCCTCACCAGCAACAATTGATCCTCAGCCGAAGGCGGCCCGTCCGACCACGCCGACATCACCTCAGCCTCGCCAAACCCTGCCCCCGTCATCAGCTCGCGGTAACCCGCCAGCGAGTGCTGCAGCAGCGTGTTGCGATACATCGCCACCTCGCCAGTAGCGCCATCGATCACGTAGAACGTGCTCTCGGCTGTCCGCGCCGCCTCGTACCACGTGTTCTCTATCAAACACACATGAGGCTCCTCCGAAAACAGCCCCGACTCCGCCGTATACCACGACTTCGACGTTCGCCCAATCCGCGCAATCTCCTCCGGCGTGTGCGCCTCAATCAGTATCCGTCCGCCCGGCTTCAGCGCCGCACAGGACCGCGCCACGATGCCGCGGATCTCGTCAGGCGAGAACGCGTTGAACTCGCCATATATCATCAGCGCAATATCGTAGCCCTCCCCAAACTCCGCCGTCCGCAAATCGCCCAGTTCAAATCGGCATCGGTCGGGCTGCGAGTTGGTCTTCCTCGCGTACTCAATTGAGGCAGGGGAGAAGTCGATCCCGACACACTCATGCCCCAGCGAGGCCAACCGCTGCGCATACAATCCCGGCCCGCACGCCAGGTCCAGTATCCGACAGGGCTTGCGCTCGGCCAGAGCCTCATGAATGAACCGCACATGCTCATCGATTGTCTCAAACGGCCGACTGGCCCAGTCATGATCCTGCGCCAGGTGCAGCTCCAGCATCCGCCGGCTGAACCCCGGCTCGTCCCAGGGGATCTTGTACGCCCCGCTCCACAGCTCCGGCCGCGGGGTCCTGGCTTTGATAAGGTCAAGTAGTGTCATGGAACACCGTTCCTTCAATATTGTCGCCACACTTAAATAGGACACGGGCGGGCGAAATGCAAATGGCCTTTTCCGGTCCTCACGCCCCACTTTTCCATTGCCTTCACCCCAATTCCGCCGTACTTCCCAACCATGAACACCACCAACTTCGCCATACACACCTTCGACCAGCGACCAGATCTTATCGATCCCGCCGAAAACCTCGCATCCCGCGGCTGGCCCGAGTTCCTCTTGCACAGCCCGCTGATCGATGAGCACTTCCATGCTGTCTACGACTACTTCAAAGACTACCAGTTCGGCCTTGTCGATCCGAAGACCCACAAGCTGGCTGCATTCGGCAACTGTGTTCCGCTCTGCTGGGATGGCCCGCTGGAGCAACTGCCCGCCGGCGGGGTAGAGTGGGCGCTTAAGAAGAGCGTCGAGGATCACGATGCCGGGCGCACACCCAATCTCGTCAGCGCCTTCCAGATCGTCATCGAACCCGACCTCCGCGGCAGCGGCCTGGCCGGCACGATGGTCGAGCACATGATCAAAATCGTCCGCGCTCACAATATCAGGCAACTCGTTGCGCCGCTTCGTCCCAACCTCAAGCCGCTCTACCCGCTGATACCAATCGAACGCTACATCCGCTGGACCCGCCCCGATGGTCTCGCCTTCGACCCCTGGATCCGCGTCCACCAGCGGCTCGGTGCGCGTGTCATCGCCGTTTGCAAGCGTTCCATGTACATCTCCGGCACCGTCGCCGAGTGGGAACGGTGGACCGGCATGGCCTTCCCCGAAACCGGTGACTACGTTATCCCCGGTGCTCTGGTCCCCATTTCCATCGACCACGACGCCGACCATGGCGAATACATCGAACCCAACCTTTGGTGTGTCCACGATTGCTGATCGGCCCTCGATCAATTATACTATGATAATATGATACAACTATCACTCAAGCAGACTACAGGCGGCAGACAGTGTTGACCCGCCGCCA
>CAZXRO010000445.1:0-1857 GCA_964642435.1 uncultured Ignavibacteriales bacterium | reverse complement strand
AGGGAGGTAAGGCCTGCCGTTACCTGATCCACATCCCGAAGGTGAACTATCTTGGGATCAAGTCAAGGATCACAGCCTGATCATCCACCGCCAGTATCCGCAAACCACTGTCCCCGACACTGACCGGAGAACTCTCCGCCACCACAGCCGGGAACCGGAATGACAGATAGGCCGGTGCGTCCTGCCCTGTATCAAGACAGTAGCTGCTCTCAGAGTCTTTCAACGGGGCCAGGAATCGACGGTCTGAACGGTCCGCCACCTGCTGATCGACGACCCGATACCGGCCAAAGCCCGCCACCTGTCCGACCGGTGAGAAATCACGGCGGTGACGAGCGACATCCAGATAAACATACTCGTCCCGCTCGTAAGTGGAGACGGTGATAACATCATTGTCTGCGGCCACCGAGCTGAAATGCTCCAGCGCCCCCACGAACAACTGCCGCGCCGCCTCGGACGTGATCTGCGCCCGGTGCTGGGCCTCAAAATTGCGATACACCTCCCGCGCCTGCCCCGCGATCATATGCAGGTGCCCCGATATCCGGCTGCGCAGCAGGTACTCCGAAATCATATCTCCCAGGGCCACGGCCCCTCCGGCAGGCTCCTCTGACCCACCGTCTTCCATCCCCACTACTTCCTTAAGATAAGCTGCCGCCTTCTCCGCCTCGCCAAGGATACTGAGTATGTGTCGCCGCACCTCACCCGAAATCTCGTCACGCTGCTGTGCCAGTTCGGCATTACCGATAATCGCCGACAGGTGGTTATTGAACTCATTGACCACTACCGCCATGCGCTTGTCAGCCGGATGTTCCTTCTCGTGTCGCTGCAACTCCTGCTGCAGTGAGCTGACCGTCTGGCGGACCGAGTACAACCCGGTCGCCAAGGTCACCAGGCGCTCCCACTCGCCGCGCTCTGACTCGGCAACGTTGTATGCCATGGCCACTACCACCGAGGTTACCCGATCCATGTGCAGAATCGGACAAACCGCCAGGAAGTCCGACAAACCGCGCTCGCCCAGCATGTGCATGATGGCCTCGCGGTTCTGTGCCTCAATTCCCTCGATCGCTTTGGATACCTTCTGCCGCCCGAACACATACCGCGCCTGTCGCTGCGCGACAACTTCCCCCACCAGCCCCTCTCCCGGCAGCAAATGGCAACTTTCCAGATCATCGGTCTGGTAGTTGAAACCAGACGTCAGCATGAACGAACCGTCACCCTGACGCTCAAACACCAGCGTCACAGACCGGTCCGGCAGTATATCGGCAAGACGCTCAGCAAAGATGCTCAAGGGTGACTGCCCGGCCGGTGTCGGCTCCATCCTGAGCAGTTCGACCACACGCGCAAAGCCCTTTCGGCGAGACAACGCCTGGCGAATCGTCTGATCCCGCTCAATTCCCAGCCGCGCCAGTCGCGCGAACGTCCCCAGCGCCTTCAGACCATCTTCGCCAATCTCGATAGCGCCCCCCTCGCGACGAAGCAGCAGCGCCGAGGGGTTCTTCTGCTCACCCACGGGATAGACCAGGGTCGAGATGGCCACATAACTGCGACCGGCTTCACTGCTTGCCTCCTGGTTGATGATCAACGGCTTGCGACGATCCAACGCATTGACAAGCGCCGTCCGGTAGTTCTCTCCAATATCTGTCAACGGTTCGCTGTCACCCAGAAAACGTAGTTCACCGGCCACGACACCGACCAGGTGCGCCGACCCGGACTCGGCAAATCCCACCATCGTCCGACAGAAATCGCGGAGTGCATCCGTGGAGCCCAGCGCCGATGTGGCTGTGGTAAGCCTCGACCACGTGTCATCCTGACGGCTGCGCAACTGCTGTACCTGGCTGCGTTCGGCTGCAATCTCACGTA
>CAZXRO010000444.1:0-1883 GCA_964642435.1 uncultured Ignavibacteriales bacterium | reverse complement strand
GGAGGATGTCGTAGTTCTGCGCATCCTTAATCTCCTGAAGCAGCCTGAATTCTGACCTTTCGCCTCCGGACACCTCAAAACCATCCCTGTTCAGGATCCGGTAGGTTATCTTGACGAAGAGCTTGTATAGCTCCGAGCGGGTGAGCGCATCATTTGCCAACAACTGCTGCAAATACGCATATGGATTTTCGTGCTCGCCGAATGCGTCCCGGAATGCTGTTCTTACACCGCTTGCGTCCTTGATTTCCCCAGCACCGGCAAAAGGAGCCTTGGTTGCGACAACGCGAAAGCCTTGTATGGCTTCCTCTGAGATGGTTGCTTCGTCCTGAAGTCGCTTCACGATCTCTGAAAATCGCTCGATCTTCCTCCTGTTGATCATCACCCGGTAAAGGTCCACGTCCTGAACTTGGACTGCCGATGTTCGCCTCTTTAGGCCCTCCTTGATATCTCGAACCAAGCCATTAACGAGGCTCTTCTTCTTGCTCTCCATCTTCTTTGCCCAGAGAAGTTCGATCAACTCCACTGCCAGATGCTTGAGTGAACGGATGTCAACATGCCTCTCGATTACCTCTCTGTATTCCACATTTTCGATCACTTGCCGTACCGATGCGATGAGATCAGTCAACACCTGATCGTCTCTGATTGCGTACTCAGCCGCATCGAAGAGCGCTGTATTCGAGAAGGCATCTCTCCGGTCTGCCTCCTCCGCAGATTCACGAAGGCTGGCGACGTAGTTCTCGACTGCACGCTCGTCTGCCCGCAAGTCAACACCCATGACATCATCGAGAACTGCCTTGAATCCAGCCAAGTAGTTCGAAACGAACTGGCTCCGCGTCCGTTGGAGGTCCCTGCTGAACTCACGCTCGTATGCATCATCGTCTTGCTGTACCAACGAGAACTGCCGAATGTACTTCACGTGGTCGTGTGATTCGTTGATCCTGTCCAAGGTGAAGGTCTTCCCCGTCGATCTCTCTCCGAGGAGGACATTAAGTCCAGTTGATAGCTCCTGGCCATTGTCAAAGACCTGGAAGAGCCGGTTTCCTTGGTTCTCCGACAGGGCGACCTTTCTCTTATCTCCCATGCTTGCCTTGAGGGCCGCGAACGTGACCTCGCCGCAGTCCACGAAGGTGTGCCTCGTGGGAAGAGGGACAAGCGCCTCGGATATGCGAGCATCGCTGAACAGTACAGGGGTGACGTGTGTATTGCTCTTAATGGCTCTGAGGAACTTCTTCGCGCTGTCCACCTCACCGCAAGTGACAAAGGCTGCAAGTGGTTCAAGCGCTCTGCCCCTGATCGCCGGCTTCTTGTCGTAGTGCGGGATGACAAGGTGGTCTGAGAGGTTGCTAAATACTCCACGAAACTCATCGATGGTAATGCTGTCCCCAGGCCGTGCGATCCGTTCTGTGATTTGCCGAGCCTGTTCCTCGAACAGGCCCAAATGTCTAACATCGGCGATTACTAGGACGTGCCCACAGTCAAGCGTGGCCTCAATTCCAGGGAAGACAGCTGCATTGAGAGCTGCCGCGATCTGCGCAAACTGTGCACGGTCAAACGTATTGTGATTGGTTATTGCGATGGCATCGAGCGACGCCGCAGATACGTACCTCTCCAGCTCGCCCAGCGAGAATGTAAAGTCTGCATCGAAGACGGTTGCTACTGTATGGATATGGAAATCGATCTTCTTCACTGGGATCTCACGCTGTCGTTAGTATCTTCGTCATCACAATGCGCGGCGCTAACCCCCGAGCACGTCGGCTGGGTCAGGCCGCAGGCCGAGCCTGGACGGCGCGCGCAGTCGCCGGGAAAACGTTTAAATCAGGGGTGCGGCTTTTTGCATCACCTGAAATTTACTGATATATGAACTAGACATGGGGATACGTAAT
>CAZXRO010000443.1:0-1905 GCA_964642435.1 uncultured Ignavibacteriales bacterium | reverse complement strand
AAAAAATATGTGCCGCTTGATCTCAAGTGTCTCACAGATGCTCGAACCAATGAGGCCGGGCAGTCCATTGAGCGCATCATACCAACCCGGCTTTCCAGCCTCCATTTCCACGCCGACGCCTTCCGGATCCAGCGAGGCCAACTTATTGATCAATAAGCAGAGTAGCTTACCGAACAACGATGTGCGGTAGACACTACCTTTGCCGAAATCGCACCGCACCTGATTACCTCTGCCGTCCGGCCCGTCGATAAGTGCAGCTTTCTCTTCGTCAAAGACAACGCCATGAAGTTGTCTCACCTGACCATCGCGAAGCACATATCGCTTGTTACGGGGCAGAACGCGGTATGGGCTGTTGTGAAAGGTGAATCTGGTCGTATCAAACAACAGGTCCCGAAACTTGTCGGGATAGACGGCAAGGTAGTTCTCGACAAGGTCGAGATTGTAGGTCCAGTGATCAATCCAGAAGCCCTCGCCGTGATCCGTGTCTGGAATCCGATGGCAATGCTCCAGCAATTGCGCAAGGAACGAATCCGGGTCGGAGGGTAGCACAATAGCTTGTGTTCGGATGCGTGCCAGCAACTCCCCCGGAGTGAATGGTTCATCAAGGAAGGACATTACTGCCTGCAGGTCCCCACCCGTGAAGTGGTTGTCCAGGACGCGGTTCACTCCATCACGATTGTCAACGGCAAACCGCACTTCCTTAAGCACAAGAGGATTGAAACCATCGACCTGGATCAGGTTATAGAAGTACTCAACACTGGTTTCTCCAATATCCGGGTTGAACAACAGGTCACATCGACGATTCTGATTGATGTCGCGGAAATTGCCATTGCCCTGAGAGTAGAATGTTGGCGTGAGGCGAAAATCATTATAGTCCCTCTCCAGATCTCCATGCTTGCGCGAATAGAGGTAGAGGGTCGAGCGAGTAGCATTGCCCTCAAGCGTGATGGGGACCCCGCCCCTCATGACATTATCCAGATAGTTCTGCCTGACATAGCGGTCCAGGGTCACATCGCCACTACAAATCAGGTTGTTCTGAGTCAATGTCTCGATCACCTCCTGGTTCGTCCGAGCCGTCGCATGCACGTACTCGCTGGTGGTGATCCGCGGGATCATCCTGTTCAATTCGTCAAGGGACGCGACATGACCGATTATCGAGCAGCAGGTGTACCCTTCACCGGGAGGAATGGTCGCTTTGATTACCCCCATCGCACAAGGAAGCTGGCTTTCGAGAACCTGGTTCTGAACGACTTTCTCCAGCGGTTGCTCAAGGAACCGCCGGGGGATGCTGAAGTCTCTCTGGGTGCCGAAGATCCGGTTGGGATCAACAATCGGCGCAACCCGCTCGGTGCCAGACCCGTGGATCTCGAATGCAACATAGAAGTTACCCCTGGTAATTGTCGCAACATCAGGTCGGTCTGCCGCTTCCACCTTGGCTCTGAAGAACGGCGCCCCGTTATCGTTATTGCATACCTCAACAAAGGCTTCGATTGTCCTTCTCATGTTCTTCAAGCAGAAATTATCCACCCCGAAAGGAACAATCACCGGCAATCCGTCCAGCCCCTCGAAACTGATACTTTTTGGCCCCAGGTTTTCTATATGCAGTATGCGAACGAGACCGGCATATTCGTCCTGTGGCACGGTATAGTACTGGACCGTGAACTTTAGATTAAGCGAGCGATTCTCCTCTTCGATGATCAGATGAGATGGTGAGATCCGCATGCGCTGCGATAGCTGGAGTGCACGATCCCTGTAATGGGCCATGAAGGGCTCGTAGTAGTCGATTGGAGAATCACCCGATAGTCTCAACAGCGTTCTGAATCCATGGCGGGTGACACGGTCGTAGGCCATATTAGCGGGCTGAAACTCCATGATAGCATGGTCTTTATCCTGGATACCCATGCT
>CAZXRO010000442.1:0-1905 GCA_964642435.1 uncultured Ignavibacteriales bacterium | reverse complement strand
GACTGCGCCCCCGACCGCTGCACCCCCCCGAACCTCCCCACCCCCGCCCATGTCTTCCTGCGCATGGACGCCAATCTCATCCAATCCAAGTTCGAGAAGCTCGGTGTCAGGGCCACGATCCGTCCGCTGGTCCCTAACCGCTGGCGGCCTGCGCCCGGCCCGGTGGTGATCGACATCGGCCACGACCGGCATGGCGAATTCTTCGACATCCAGGCCGATGACGCCGCCGATGTCCAGGTGCTCGACGTGCAGCCCAGGGATCGTCACCTGCTTCTTATGGTTCGCCGGGCTGCCAACCGCCTCCACCAACCCGACATTAAAGACAAGCTGCTTTGCGGCCATGACGAGCGCCATTGGTTCATCGCCGGTGTGCCTGAGTATGCCAGCACCGTGGTCAGTGCCAAGGAGGCGTTGAAACCGGATGCCGTCCGGGCTCGTGAACAGGGGAAGAAGGGTAATCGACATGACTCTGGAGCGTCGAGAAGAGCGGTTCCACTACACCCCACAAACCACGCTCCCATGCACCAGAGCCCCCTCGAAAACCAACGCCGCCCAATAAAGGGGCCCAATAAAAGATACCATGAAAGAGCCGGGGTCTCCAAGAAAAGTACGCTTGGGAGCGTTTCTAAACCCCATGTTTACTCATTCCAGGAGACCCCAGCATGTTGTACCTTGGTATCGACCAACACAAGCGGCAATTGACGGTGAATTTGCGAAGCGAAGACGGTTCTGTGATCCTCAAGCGGCAGGTGAGCACCCAGTGGGAGAAGGTTCGTACCTTCTTTGCCGATCTTGCCGAGAAGGCGAAGTCTGACGACGGCTTCATGGCCATCCTTGAAGTCTGCGGAATGAATCCCTGGCTCCTGGCCATGCTCCAGGAATATGGTTGCCGCGAGATCGTTGTCATCCAGCCGGCCAAGCGATCCGTGCAGAAGACGGACGGCCGCGACGCTGCTGAACTTTCGCACCTGCTGTGGGTGCATCGACATAACTTTCTGGGGGGCAAGTGTCCGCTGGGCGTGCGTCGCGTTCTGCCGCCCAGCCCGCAAGAGGCCGATGACCGGCAGTTGACCGCACTGCGGGCCCGCCTGACGCGGCAGCGCACGGCCGTGCTCAACGGCATCCACAAGCTGCTCCGAAAGCACAACCTGGAGCAATTCCAGCCGACGAAGGAGTTTCAGACGAAGAAGGTCCGAGCCTGGCTGGCGGAACTCAAACTGCCGGCGTTGGACCGGCTGGAACTGAACATGCTCGTGCCGCAATGGGACCTACTCGACTCGCAGTTGGACGTCGTGGAAGCGAAGATCGCCGAGCGAGCCGCGGCCGACGAGCAGGTACAACTGCTGGAGTCGATTCCCGGCGTGGGACACTACAGCGCGGTGGCTATCCGTTGCCGGATCGGAGACATCGATCGTTTCAAGCACGCCGATAGCCTGGCGAACTTTTTCGGCCTGACTCCCGGCTGCAACAACTCGGGCGAAAACACCAAGCGACTAGGCTCGATCACCAAACGCGGCAGCAAGCTGGTGCGTTATCTGCTGAATCAGGCGGTGATCAAGGTGCTACGTTTCGACAGCGATATGCGGACGTGGTTCAAACGGATCAAGCGGCGGCGGGGCGCGAAGATTGCGCGGGTGGCGGTGATGCGCCGGCTGACAACGATCCTTTGGCATATGCTCCAGAAGAAGCAGAAGTACCGTTACAAAGCGATAGTCAAGCGACACGAGGTGTTCGACGCCTATGCAGGCACGGCCACGGCTTGAAGGAATTGACTGAAGCAGTGTTTGTCGGGGGATGTCCCCCGAACCCCCAAAGGATTTAACGCATGAAGCTCAAAGAGGAATCCCCCCGTGGCGCAAAGAACAAGGGTGAACCTTGTTGGCCCACCCTCATTCCTCTTCGAGC
>CAZXRO010000441.1:0-1906 GCA_964642435.1 uncultured Ignavibacteriales bacterium | reverse complement strand
ATTTGTCATGACTTACGTGATTCTGACGATATGTAGACAAAAAGCATTGGGTTGGGAGTCAACCTGACTCTTGACTCCCCATCATGCATAAGGAGACGACTCATGTTCAACCGAATCCTCAATGATGACCGTGGCTTTACCCTGATCGAACTGGTTATCATCATCGTTGTGCTCGGCATTTTGGCCGCCGTGGCTATTCCGAAGTATCAGGACATTGCGGACGAAGCGCGCGAATCGTCGTGCAAGGCCTCCCTCGGTGGCCTCCGCAGTGGTATCGCCATTTGGTATGCCAAGGAAGCTGTCAAGGGCAGCACTGCCGAGTGGCCCCCGTACGACTCACTGGTTGCTTCGGGCGTTGTGTTCGAACACACTCTGCCCGCCAACCCCTTCCAGCCCAATGCCGGTGATAGCATTGTGTCCGGCTACAACCAGGCGAAGGGAACAGTGATCGGCACCCGAGGCGGATGGGTCTACAATGACTCCACCGGGCAGGTTTGGCCCAACACTAACACCTTGGGCGAGAACGCCTGGTAAGTAAGATGATTCGTACCGACAGCGATGGGTTCACACTCATCGAAATAGTTATCGTTATCGTCGTGCTGGGCATTATCGGCTCGATTGCCATCGCCAGTATTGGTGATTTTATCTCGGAGTCCCGGGTCAGCGCGACCAGGTCCGAGATGCTTGAGATCAAGAAAGCCATCGTTGGCGACCCACAGGTCGTCAGCGCTGGCAAACATACGTCTCGCGGATTTCTGGGTGACTGTGGTTTCGTGCCGGAGCGTCTGCAGGATCTGGTCGCCAGGCCGGACTCGGTAGCGACCTTCAACAAGATCGAAGGTTTTGGCTGGAACGGCCCCTATGTCGACAGCTCTGGTGGCGAATACCTTACCGATGCCTGGGGCGCACCGTATGTATATGACCCCTCCGGCCGATCGATGGTAAGCAATGGTGGTCCGGAGACCATCACAATAACGTTTTAGCATGGGCGTATGCATGTACAGGTTTCGACAGCAAGCTGGCTTCACGCTCATGGAGTTGGTGATCGTCATCGTTGTGATGGGCATCATTGCCACTGTTGCCCTGCGTTCGATGGAAGCTCCCATCGCCAACGCCCGCTTCGAAAGCACCATGGCCGAAATGGACCAACTGGCAATGGCCATTGCCGGCAATCCCGCTCTCTACAGCAGCGGTGTCCGCACCGACTTTGGCTATGTCGGCGATAATGGTGCCCTGCCGCCCAATCTCGATGCCCTCAAGACCAATCCCGGTCTGGGAACCTGGCGCGGACCATATGTCGATGGTTCGTTCAGTCAGGCAGCGACCGATTTCAAGCGCGATGCCTGGGGCGTTGACTATGACTACTCCGGCGGAGTCACTATTCGATCCACTGGCGGGAGTCCTGACACCCTGACCCGTCAGTTCGCCAACTCCACCGCTGATCTACTGTCTAACAGCGTCGAGGTCTTCGTCACCGACGCCGTCGGCAACCCACCCGGTGACAGTGCCGACGACGTGAGCATTGTCCTCAGCTATCCCAATGGTGCCGGTGGTACCAAAGACTCGACCCTGACCGTCAACTCATCGGGTAGAGCCGTGTTCAGTTCTACCGTCCCGGTCGGCAATCACGACCTCCAGGCCGTCTATGCCGCCACCGACGACACCGTCACGGCCATAGCTTCTGTGCTGCCCGGCGGCACCTGTTATGTGACCCTGCGCTTCCCCGGAGCCCCCTGGGCCGCCCAGGTAGGCGGAGGAGGGGGTGGGGCACCAAGTGGAGACCTCGGCTATGTCTCAGGAAGCGCCAGCGTCAGTGGAAGTGACGACAACAATATCGAATTCAACGTTGAAAACGGCGGATCCTCTCCGGTGACTATTGACTGGCTGGTTCTCACGTACTCTCACT
>CAZXRO010000440.1:0-1931 GCA_964642435.1 uncultured Ignavibacteriales bacterium | reverse complement strand
TCATATCAGAGATGTTAACTAAGTCCTGAGCATCGCCATCAACATTGCCACGGATGCCCACACAACAGCCGTCAGAGACGTTGTCGGCCATCACACTGCTGGCCAACACCATCACGGCCACCATCACAGCAACCATTGTCACTTTTGCAATTCGTCCTCTCATCATCACTTCTCCCTGCCGGATATCTATACATCGCATTTGTACTGCTTGGATCTCCGCCTTTCAGCGCGTGGGACCTCTGTATCTCGATCGTTGCGAAGGAACAGGCCGCGCATGAAACCGGGCCTGCGATGTCAACCCTGCTGTGGTGCTCACCTCTATCTATAATATAGCGGAGAATCCCAATGATGTCAATTGACTGGGCTCCCCCAACACAAACCCGCCCCCTCACTCAATCACGAGCAAGAGGGCGGGTAAACTCCGTGCACCCACCCTCGAACCGCCGCACCCGGGATCAACGGATAGCCAGCTCCGGCCGGGCAACCCCGCAACACACACAAGTTACTATTTACCGCTGCTACCTTCCGGTCCTGACGGGGTTCATAGGCTCGTGTTGTACGGGACCCAACCCTCAACACCGCTTGTCCGCCGAAACCCGACCTTAGCTAAGCCCTCAGGTGGGAATTCGACCCCGGTATAGCGGATTCCGGGTTACAGGGCACCGCTAGCTCCCCATCTAGCACGATTCTCTTTACAAATATTTAATGGAGCCGATCGGGATCGAACCGACGACCTCCACGTTGCGAACGTGGCGCTCTCCCAGTTGAGCTACGGCCCCATTATTCATCTCTTTTTCCACCGCCTCCGGGCCACATTCGGCCTGTCGGCAGCGTCCGCATCGTGCCGGACTGTCACAATAATATAATCGGCCCCGCTCGCCAAGCCCTTTTTCCGACCCACCGGGTGCCTTTCTAACGATTCCCGACCTCTCCAGAAGCGGTGACTAATACATGACCCCCACACGAAGTGACCACACCGGCCCAAAGGTCACATCGACCGCACTGTTTCCCCCGGTCGGCGCCCCAAACACCGACAGTTCGGCCACATAGCCGATGTTCTTGTTCTGGAAGAACAGAACCTCAAATGCCGCCCGCAGCGTCAGGTAGCTCGAGGCCTCCAGCCGGCCAACATCGTACAGGTAGCCAAACCCCACCGTCGCCGAAGGCCGAAGCGCATACTTGAGATCCTTGAAGTACTTGACGGTCGGCTTGATCCCCACTTGCGGATTGATCATCATCTGCCGGCTGTTGTAGAGCTGGATATCATGAATATCCACCACAATCGTCATCGCCACCGGCTGCACTACAGGCACATCGAAAAACACCCCGCCCGTCAGCCCGAACTTCATGCTCTCGTCGGCGTCACCAATATGAAATGTCGCGGCGTTCAGCAAACCGGCCCTGGCGCCCACTCCCCCACGCCGGATCCGTTTGTCAAGCAACTCCTGCCCGACGGTGTTCAGTCCGGGATCCAGCCCCATGTCCTGGGCCTGCACGCCCAACGGCAACAGGACCAGCAGGACAAGCAGGACAAGGATTGATGTCAGGCCACGATGCAGCACCTGGTGATTCTCCGCAAACGGTTTACTCTCTTGCATATAGACGGGTGCGACCGACGTCGTGTCAAACTCCAATGCAATTCTGTCTGCGTGCATAACGATAGAATGCGATTTATGATTCCGCCAAAGCACAATTTTCCCTATATTGCACGCCATGAGCTACCTGGTGTTCGCCCGCAAATACCGTCCGCAGCAGTTTCAGGACATTGTCGGACAACAGCACGTAACCCGGACACTGATCAACGCCATCAGCAACGACCGGGTCGGCTCCGGCTACCTGTTCTGCGGCCCCCGCGGCACCGGCAAAACCACCACCGCCCGAATCCTGGCTCGCGCCATTAACTGCGCTGAAGGCCCTACTTCAACTCCCTG
>CAZXRO010000439.1:0-1933 GCA_964642435.1 uncultured Ignavibacteriales bacterium | reverse complement strand
GGGAGCGGTGTCGAGGTCGACATCAAAGGATCATCACCATCAGGATCCGAGGCATTCACCTCAAACTCCAGCAGTTTGGTCTCGGTAACAGTCTGATCGGGAATCGGCTCAAGCACAGGATCCTGCTGACCCGCCTCGACGATTGTCAGTTCCACCGTCGCCGTATCGTATAGCTCACCATCGGTAACCTCAACCTGAAGAAGATAAGGGGTCGCCGAGGACTGCGTGAAGTCAGGCGTGAACATGAATCCACCGATTCCATTGCCAGAATCAATGAAACTGACGGCGGCGCCAAGCGCGGCGTCGTCAACTAAAGTCAGCGTCACCGGGTCAAGCTCCGGATCGCTGGCATAGATAGCCGCCTCAAGCGTATCGCCCTCGATCACACTCAAACCGGTCGGGATAGTATCGAAAACAGGAGCCTGATTACCGGCCTCGTAGACCTGGATAATCACGTTCTCCTTATCAATATCGACTCCGTCGAACGCCTTGAACGTGACCGTATACAGCCCCGCCTGCAGGAAGCTCGGCGTAAATGTAAACACCCCGGTACCATCACCATTGTCAACAAACTCAGCGTTGTCCGGCATGTTCTCTGCCAGCAAACTCAGGCTCGGGCCATCGCTGTCACTCGCACTCACATTGATCGTCAGGGTAGCACCCTCGTCAATGGTCTGTGGACCAATCGGGTCGAGCACCGGCGGGAAGTTAGTACCAACCACCGTGATCTCCACCTTGCGGCTGCCAGTCAAGGCCGGTGAACCATCATCGACTGCGATGAACGTTACCGTATCGACACCTTCGTCGCCCGGCTGCGGGACCCAGAAGAAGGTACCGGTATTGTCCCCGTTGTCGCTGAACGTCGCCCCGCTGGGCATATTCAACGCCGACAGGAACAGGCGGTAGGTCGTATCGGCATGCGTGGAGTCGGTCGCAACAACCACAAACTCCAGCGTATCGGCCACCTCGGTACCAAACGGACCCAGGGAATCTATTGTCGGCGGCTGGTTCACATCGATCGTAGTAATCACCATCAACTCGGTTGTGGTCAACTGCGGGCTTCCGTTGTCGGTTGCAAAAAAGCGCACCGTATCCACACCGGCCTGCGTGAAATCAGGACTGTAACTGAACACACCCGTTCCATCACCGTTGTCAGTGAACGAGGTGTTGTCCAGCGAAGTGTTGGCAGACAACGACGGCGGACCGTTATCCGGATCAGTGGCCGAGACATTCACCAGAAGCGTGGTGCCCTCGCTGATCATCGTGTCAGCAATCGGCGTGAAGACCGGGGCCTGATTGCCCGCTTCACCGACAATGATCGTCACCTCTGTACTATCGACATCGCTCGGATACACCGCGTCTGCCGCATAGAACGTGACGTAATACGTGCCGGCGTCGACAGCCGTGGTCGTCCAGTCGAACGTGCCAGTGCCGTCGCCGTTATCGATAAACGTCGCCGAGCCGGGAAGCGGCGTGCTCGAGCTCAGCACCGGCGTGGTGCCATCGGCATCGCTTGCAGTCACCAGGAAGTTCAGATTCTCTGTCTCCACGACCGTCTGGGTCCCAACAGGATCAAGTACAGGCGGGTTGTTTGCCGTCACCGTAAACGTCGCATCATCACTGTCAAACAAACCACCCGGATCGGTCGCTGTGAACGTGATCGTCTCCGCGCCTGTCCAGTCGGCGGTCGGCAGAGAAATCGTGGCGATTCCTCCCGTGATAGCCACCAGCAGTTCGGTATTGCCCGAATGTGTCCACGTGATCTCAGCAGGAGTGTTGTCAGGATCAAGCACATAGAGGCTCAAGTCGATTGTCTCAAAAGTACCCAACTCAGGAATCGTCTGATCCGGAATATCCATCACCACCGGAGCATCATTGACCGCCGTCACCGTAAACGTCGCATCATCACTGTCAAACAAACCACCCGGATCGG
>CAZXRO010000438.1:0-1943 GCA_964642435.1 uncultured Ignavibacteriales bacterium | reverse complement strand
TTCCAGTACCTGTCGATCGATCCGGCGTTCGATACCGACAACTGCGCGATCGGTGTTGAGAACCGTGACGGCACCGATGGACTTGAGGTGGCGTATCTGACGGCCTACCTGAAAGACAGCCTGGCCATCGAGTTCGTGCCGCCGGGTCGCTGGCTGGCTCTGGGGAGTACCTCCGGACTCGTTGCTCCGGGCGAGGCAGACACGGTTCTGTGCTATTTCAACGCGGCCGATATGGACACCGGTCTGTATTACGCCAACCTTATCGTTACCAGCAACGATCCCGATGGACCCGACAACCCGTGGACGGTGCCGGTCGAGCTGACTGTTACCGATGTCCCGCAGTACATCTGCGGTGATATCGACGGCAACGGGGATGGACCCAACGTGTCAGATGTCACTTATCTGGTGGCATACCTGTTCAACGCTGGTGCTCCCCCGCCGGTTATGCAGGCTGCCGATGTCAACGGTGACGGCAGCGGACCAAACGTGTCCGACCTGACCTTCCTGGTGGAATACCTGTTCAATGAGGGTATTGAACCTGAGTGTTAGCAGTCTTGCAGAATATGAGACAGACAGGACCCGGCCGCACATGGCCGGGTCCTGTTTTGCCTTGGATTGAGGCTGTAATTGCTTATATTTCAGCCGATAACAAGTACACACCCCACATTCCAGGCTAAGGCATTTGCGCTATGAAAGGACTTGTATCTACCCTGTTGCTGATTGCTTTTGTGACCATAGCGGCCACACAGGCCTCAGCCGAAGAACATTACTTCACGTTCAAGATCAATGAACCCAAAGACTTAGAATCCATCTCCCGCGTCATCTCAATCGACAATGTCCAGGACGGAACAGTCTGGGCATACGCCAACGACGCAGAACTTGCCGAGTTCGAGCGACTGGGCTATTTCTACGAGATTCTTCCCCATCCGTCGTCTCTGATAGACCCCTTGATGTCGAGCAGCCTCAAGGATCTGAAGGCGTGGGATTTTTATCCCACCTACGATGCCTATGATTCCATGATGTACCAGTTCGCTGCAGATTATCCGAATCTCTGCGAGATCGTCAATATTGGCTACTCAGTCGAAGGACGCGCGTTGCTATTTGCGAAGATCAGCAACAATGTCGGTACCGAGGAAGCCGAGCCGGAGGTCATGTATACCGCTACAATGCACGGCGATGAAACCGTCGGCTACGTGCTCATGCTGCGCCTGATCGATTCGCTGTTGAGCTCCTATGGCACCGACTCACGAATTACCAATATGGTCGACAACATGGAGATCTGGATCAATCCCCTGGCGAACCCCGATGGTACCTATGCCAGCGGCGACCATACCGTCAGCGGTGCCACACGATATAACGCCAACTCGGTGGATCTGAACCGCAACTTCCCCGACCCCTGGAACGGGCAGCATCCCGACGGCAACTCCTGGCAGCCCGAGACGGTAGCTATGATGAACATCGCTGAGCAGCAAAGCTGGATCATATCGGCGAATCATCACGGCGGTGCCGAGGTGGTCAACTACCCCTGGGACAATACCTCTACTCGGCATGCCGATGACAACTGGTGGCAGTACATCAGCCATCTGTATGCTGATACGGCACAGCAGTATTCTTCGTCCGGTTACATGGATGGATTCAATGACGGTATCACCAACGGCTACGACTGGTATGTCGCGCCGGGCTGTCGCCAGGACTACATGAACTACTGGCGCGCCTGCCGTGAGGCGACGCTTGAGTTATCGAATACCAAGTTGCCCTCGGCAAGCACGCTTCCCTCGTTCTGGGAGTGGAACAAGCGCTCGCTGCTCACCTGGCTGGAACATGCCATGTACGGCATCCGAGGAATCGTGACCGACTCGGTTACCGGTGCGCCACTGTTCGCGACAGTGACGGTGCTTAACCACGATGAGGATTCCTCGCGCGTGTTTACCGATCCCGATTTC
>CAZXRO010000437.1:0-1946 GCA_964642435.1 uncultured Ignavibacteriales bacterium | reverse complement strand
GGCGGCGGGATCATGATCGATATGTTCTGCCACTGGCGCTACGTTATTGACAACCTCTTCGGAAAGGTCATCGGCCTAAGCTCCATCGGCGCGACCCACATCCCCGAGCGAGTAGATGAGAAGGGTGAAGTGTACACCTGCACTGCCGATGATGCCGCCTACGGCACCTTCGAGCTCGAAAACGGTGTGGTCTGCCACTTCAACTCGAGCTGGGCCGTGCGAGTTCGGCGGGACGACCTTCTCACCATTCAGGTCGACGGAACCGAAGGAAGCGCCGTCGCCGGCCTGCGGGACTGCGTCGCCCAGCACGACGCGGCAACGCCGAAGCCGGTCTGGAATCCGGACATCGACAGTCCGATCGACTACTACGCCGGCTGGCCGCAAGTTCCCACGAGGGATCCCTTTGACAACGCCTTCAAAGTTCAGTGGGAGCTCTTTCTCAGGCACGTTGTTGAAGGAGGCACCTTCCCCTGGGATCTCTTGGAGGGAGCAAAGGGGGTGCAGCTCGCGGAGCTCGGCATGGAGAGTTGGAAGCAGCGACGCTGGATGGAAGTGCCGAGCCTGGAATAGCCGAGGGCCCGAGCCGTGGCCGGCGACCGCCTCCGGGCGCTGCCGCCGCCGGCCGTCGCTGCTACCGCTCGACCCGGGCGCTGCCGCCGCCGGCGAGCTTTTCCACCTCGCTGAGGGATACCATTGATGTGTCTCCCGGGGTGGTCATCGCCAGGGCGCCGTGGGCCGCCCCGAGTTCCACCGCCTCCTGGGGAGAGCGGCCGTCCAGGAAGCCGAAAATCAGCCCCGAGGCGAAGCTGTCTCCGCCGCCGACACGGTCGAAGATCTCGAGGTTCTCTCGATTGGTGGCTTCGTAGTAGTTGCCGTCGGTGTAGAGGATCGCGCCCCAGTCGTTAAAGGTGGCGCTCTTCACCTCTCTCAAGGTCGTGGCCACGGCCTGGAAGTTCGGAAACTCCTTTACAACCCGGTCGATCATTCGCTTGAAGCTCTCGACCTGGATATTGGTGACGTCGTCGGTGACTCCTTCAACCTCGAAACCGAGGGCCGCGGTAAAGTCTTCTTCGTTTCCGATCATCACGTCCACGTATTTGGCGAGAGCCC
Organism: uncultured Ignavibacteriales bacterium; assembly: GCA_964642435.1. GTDB lineage: Bacteria > Zixibacteria > MSB-5A5 > GN15 > FEB-12 > WJKG01. Next base: position 836 of record CAZXRO010000437.1, on the reverse strand, counting down.
GATTGACCTCTCGGGCTCGCTTCTGCCCACCCTGCCGTTTCCAGAGAGAGGCGCGATAGTTGAGGTCGTAGCTGATGAGGGTGCCGTGCTTTTTGGCAGCTTTCATCGCGGCTTCGAGAACCTCCGGGGTACTCTCGGAGAGGGCTGCGTAGATCCCCCCGGTATGAAACCAGCGTGCCCCTTCTTCGCCGAATAGTTTCTCCCAGTCCACGTCCTCCGGACTGAGGCGACTCGCCGCGGAACGAGCCCGGTCGCTGGTGCCCTTTGCAGCTCGAACACCGTGGCCCCGCTCGGTGAAGTTGAGGCCGATCCGGACGTCTTCGCCGATGCCGTCGTAGTCGAACCACTTGACGTGGCTCATGTCGACGCCCCCCTGGAGGACGAGGTCTTCCAGCAGGTACCCCACCTCGTTTCGGACCATGCCGGTAACCACTGCGGTTCGGAGACCGAAGCAGCGACGGAGAGCCCTGGTGACGTTGTATTCTCCGCCCCCCTCCCAGGCGCGAAACTCTCTCGCACTCCGCACCCGTCCGTCGCCGGGGTCCAGGCGAATCATGATCTCCCCGAGAGATACCGCGTCCCATCTGCATTCTTTCGGGCTCTTTATCTTCATTCTGCCTCCTCCTGAAAACGAAGCTGCTTGCGGACCACCTCAAAGTGCTCCCGCATCGCCAGCTCTGCCGCCTCCGGGTTTCCCCTGTCTATCGCCTCTTCGATCGCCTCATGACTCCTGAGAACCTTCGGAAGGTAGTTCTCCGGAACTGCCCGGCGCATGTCCCTCATGATGGAGGTAAAGGCGGCTCGGGTCTCCTCGATGAGATAGCTCAACAGTCTGT
>CAZXRO010000436.1:0-1956 GCA_964642435.1 uncultured Ignavibacteriales bacterium | reverse complement strand
TGAGCATCAATCGAAAGGGGATGGGTGAGGCCATATCGATCCTCTGGGGCGGCGAGACCTCGATTCCGTTCAAGGGGATGGGCAAAGGGCGGCCGATACGCCTTCACCGGGAGGATGTACCGTATCTGAAGAAGCGCATTCCGCAGATTCAGTATATCGGAGGCGAGTATCACCGTTGGGGGACCGTGATCAAGTATGACACGACGATAATCAGCGAGCATGTGACCGGTATCACGCCTGACTGGGAACAGATGCGCAATCACATCCCGATGATGGGCGGGCGCATGATCAACCAGGTGGACATGACAAGGAAACGTCGGGTGGCATTTTTGGGATTCAGTGCCAAGCAGCGGCTATTTGGCGATACGGACGCAGTGGGCGAGACAATCCTGATCAATAATATGCCATTTACGGTAGTGGGGGTAATGATTGACAAGATGCAGATGAGTTCCTATAGCGGCCAGGACACGGACAATGTCTGCATCCCGGCGACGACGTTCTACGCCATATTCGGCGACCCGTACCTGGATAACATTGTGTATCAGCCATACGACGCCACAGAGATGAAGGCGGTGGAGGCGCAGGTGTTTGAGGCGATGGGGGCGCGGTACCGTTTCGACCCAAGCGACGACCGGGCGCTGTGGATATGGGATGTGGCCGAAGGGGCGCGCGAGTTCAACAAGATTCTCGTGGGGCTGAAGATGTTCCTGGGGATTATCGGTGGTTTGACGCTGCTGATTGCCGGGGTGGGGGTAGCGAACATTATGTATGTGTCGATTAAGGAGCGCAGTCGTGAGATCGGGATCAAGATGGCGCTGGGGGCGCGCCGCAGCTACATCCTCTTGCAGTTTCTGCTGGAGGCGATCATGATCACGTTCACCGGTGGTGCGGTGGGCATGGCGCTGAGCTACGTGCTGACGGAGGGCTTCAAGCGGGTGCCGATTGAGTCTGAGGTGCTGGAGTTTATGGGGCGGCCGACGATTTCTTTTGAGATTGGTGTGATCGTCATTGCGATTCTGGGCCTGATGGGGATTTTATCGGGCTTCTTTCCGGCGTTGCGAGCCTCAAGTGTGAATCCGGTGGAGACCCTGCGATATGAGTAAGCGAAGACATCATTCCGGGAGTTGGAAGATATGATTATCAAGATGAAGATGGTGACCAAGGTGTACCGGACGGGTGCAGTGGAATTCGCGGCGCTCAAGCAGGTGAACCTGGGAATTGAGAAGGGCCAGATGGTAGCGGTGGTTGGTCCCTCGGGATCGGGTAAATCGACACTGATGAATATCATCGGTTGTCTGGACGTGCCGACCAGCGGGGTCTACCAACTCGAGAATGAGAATGTGAACCGTATGAGCGCCAACCAGCTGGCGGATATTCGCAATCGGAAGATCGGGTTTGTGTTCCAGGCGTTCAACCTGCTACCGTATGCAACGGCGTACGAGAATGTGGAGGTACCGCTGCTGTTTGCGCGGGTGAATGCAAAGCATCGCAGGGAGCGAGTGGTGCGGATGCTGGAGCAGGTGGGTCTGGGCGAGAAGCTGGGTAACAAGCCGACAGAGATGTCGGGAGGTGAGATGCAGCGCGTGGCAATAGCGCGGGCGCTAGCGAACGACCCGGAGATTATCCTGGCGGACGAGCCGACCGGCAATCTGGACACCAAATCCGGCGAGGGGATTGTGAACATTTTCCATGATCTGCATGCCCTTGGCAAGACAGTACTGATTATCACCCATGATTTGAACCTGGCCCGCCAGGCGCAGCGGATTGTGAAGCTGAAGGATGGTATGATCGAAACAGACGAGCCGGCGGTGAAAGTGGCATAGAGTTTTTTCCTTCTCGTTACCAACTCCCTTCTTTTTGTTCAGGTAACGCAGCAACACCGAAGCGCGGGTGTCATCGACTGATGGCACCCGCTTCGGTTTTGGGTAGAGGGACGTCTAAGAGGAGGTGTTACCA
>CAZXRO010000435.1:0-1961 GCA_964642435.1 uncultured Ignavibacteriales bacterium | reverse complement strand
AGCGGCTTGTTGACCGATGTCATATCTCAGCCATTCTACCGACCATATCTTCCGTTTTCCCTTGATCTCACGACAAACAGTGACCAACTTCACCAATATGCCTGGCCGCATACACGAACCGGTCTGACAAACTGAATCACGGAGGATACCGCTCATGACATCTCCCCGAAACTTGCTCATCACTCTGGCGTTGCTCATGCTCGCCGCAACTACCTGCGCCACCCCCGGCGACACCGTGCGAAGCATCCCCCTGACCACACACCACCCGCAGGGCCTCACCTTCGATGGTACCTACCTCTGGCTGGCCGATCACCTCACCGACTACCTCTACCAGATCGACCCCGCCACCGGCGAGGTGCGCGACTCTATCCCGACCCCCGGCTACCATCCCCGCGGCTTGACTTTCGATGGCACCTGGCTCTGGTGTGTCGACCCGGGAGAAGAAGCGATATTCGCCATCAACCCCAGGAGCCGCATCGTCGAGCGCACCATCTGGTGTCCCGCCTCACAACCCAATGGCCTGGCTTTCGAGGACTCCCTGCTGTGGATCGCCGATGATGCCACCAATGAACTCCACCAGATCAACCCGCTCGATGGCACCACCATCAACTCCCTCAAGGCACCCACATCGTCTCCGGTCGGCCTCACGTTCGATGGTACCTACCTGTGGGTTAGTGATCGCTACCGCGACAAGATCTTCATGGTCCATCCATCGACCGGCGATGTCATCTTCACCCTCGATGCCCCCGGTAACTACGCCTGGGGACTGGCCTACGATGGCAAGTATCTCTGGAATGTCGATTACGAAACAGATCGCATCTACCAGATTGTTGTCCAGGACAAGACGAGGTTCAGCCAGTTCGACGAGAAGAATCAGCAACTCAGCTTCATCCACCAGGTACGCAATTTCGGGCCGGATTCGGTCAAGACACTCGACGTGTACCTGGCCATCCCGCACGACATGAACAACCAGCAACTGCTCGCGCAACCGGTCTTCGATCCCGCTCCGGATCAGATTGTCGAGGACAAGTGGGGCCAGAAGATCGCCCACTTCCGCTTTGCCGATATGGCCGCCGGTGAGTTCACCACCGTCACCATGACCAACCACGTCCGCCTGTTCGCCAACCGCTACTACATCCTGCCGGAGAAGGTGGGCGCGCTTGGTGACATCCCCGAGGACATCTCAAAAGCCTATTTGGTCAATGACGACAAGTTCGACTACCAGCACCCCACCATCCAGTCAGCGGTCAACAAGGCGGTAGGGGAGGAAACCAATCCCTACTGGATAGCCCGCAAGATATACAACTACTTGATCGACCACCTGGAATACGAACTGGTCGGTGGCTGGAATGTTGCTCCCACTGTCCTGGAGCGGGGGACAGGCTCCTGTTCGGAATACACCTTCGTGTATATCGCCATGTGCCGCGCGGCCGGACTTCCCGCACGCTATGTCGGCTCGGTGGTGATTCGCGGCGATGATGCCTCGCATGACCAGGTCTTCCACCGTTGGGTCGAGGTCTACCTGCCGGGCTACGAGTGGGTACCGGTCGATCCCTCCGGAGGCGACTCGGAGTGGCCGTCGGCCCGCGCTGATAATTTCGGCTACCTGGCCAACCGCTTCCTGATCACCACTTCAGGCGGCGGAGGCTCCGAATACCTGGAATGGAGCTACAACGCCAACGAACGATGGACCTCGCGCGGACGGTGCAAAATCGAGGCAGAAAACTTCGGCGAATGGACCCCTCTCGACCTCCCCGCCGACAGCACCAGATAACACGACATAGCCTCGATAATCAACCCGGATGCCATGCACCACGCAACAACCTCACCCGGGTGCAGGTGAAATTCGAAGGGCGGGAAGCCAATCGCTTCCCGCCATTTCGTTGGTATGTCGTGCGACTGCCAGATGAGCAACTGTTCTCGGATTCTGAGATTGACAGCTACGCGAAAAGAACGAGCGA
>CAZXRO010000434.1:0-1962 GCA_964642435.1 uncultured Ignavibacteriales bacterium | reverse complement strand
CGCCGAGCGTTTCGGACAGAATTTAGACCAGGCGCTCATTGAACAACCGGAAGCTGTGGCCGAAGCGGCGAGACTCCCGCTGGCGGCGGTCGAAAGATTGCGTGATGAATGGCAAAAAACCAGGGAGGTCAATAAGGCGATTACCTGGCTGGCCGCTTTCGGTCTGACCCACCACCAGGTGACAAGCCTGGTCAAAAAACTCGGCAACAACGTTCTCGGCATGCTCAAGGCCGACCCTTATCTCATTGTTCGGGAGGTGCGCGGCTTCGGATTCAAACGGGTCGACAAGATCGCCCGCAAGATGGGCACGCCCAAGGAGCACGACACACGCATCCGGGCCGGGTTACTCAATTGTGTTGAAGAGTCCCTCAATGACGGTGACTGCTGGGTCGAGTACGAGGAGTTGGTTGACCGGGCGAACACGTTGCTTGTCATGGATGTCCTCGACAGCCGTGAACGGATCGAAAAGTCGCTGGACGCACTCATAGAGGACAGGTCGCTCTCATGTACCTCCTGGGGGGGACGGTTCCTCGTGGCAAAACCCGAGATTCGCCGAATGGAAGAGGACCTGGCGGCGACTCTCGCAAAGGGGAAACAGGCGAATCCCCACTTCGACGATGGGGATGATCTGCGATCACTGATTTCACGAATAGCACCGCAACTCAACCAGGGTCAGCAGGATGCCGTTCACACCGTTTTGAAAAACTCCATTTCCGTCATCTCCGGCGGTGCCGGCAGCGGCAAGACCTTCACCGTTTCATCCGTAACCAACATATTTGAGGAACACGAACTTCGGGTGGTCCTGGCAGCCCCGACCGGAAAGGCGGCCAAGCGACTTGAACAGGTCGTCGGACATTGCGCGAGCACCATCCACCGACTCCTGGGATTCAACGGCAAGACATACGCGCGGGGCCCTGAAGACCCTATCGACGCCGATGTCATCATCATCGACGAAGTCTCGATGGTCGACATTCCGCTGGCCTGGCACTTGTTCAGGACCATCGATCTTGAACGTACAGCGGTGGTTCTCGTGGGGGACCATAACCAGCTGCCCCCGGTGGGACCGGGAAATATGCTTCGGGACCTTACCCAATCACGGGCTGTTCCGATGGTCCTGTTGGACACGGTTGTGCGACAAGCTGGTGTACTCAAGGAAAACTGCATTGCCGTTCTAAGCGGTGATATCCGCAAGACCAGCGAGCCGGAAGATTCCAGTCGCCGGGCGTGGTACGTGGTGGATCAGTTTACGGATCAGACGGACGCCCAACGCTTCCTCCTCGAGCTGTTCGAAAATGTACTGTATGAACGGCTGCGCTACAACCTTCGAGAAGATGTCCAGGTACTGACGCCGACACACAAGGGTCCGCTCGGGACCAAATCACTCAACACAGAACTTCAACGGTTGATCCAAAAGAAGCTCTGGGACGTTGAAGCACCGGTTCCGAAACCGGGCCGAAGACCGAAGTTCCTGCTCCACGACAAGGTGATCCAAACCCGGAACAATTACGACCTCGGCGTGATGAACGGTGCGATGGGCAATGTTATCCGTATGGACCGCGACGGTTCAATGGCCATCGAATTCGATGGCGTGCCGGTAGAGATCGAATCGGGCTCGCCGAATATGCAGGACCTGCAGTTGGCCTACGCGCTCACGATACACAAGGCCCAGGGGTCTGAATTTCCGTGCGCCATTGTTGTGGTTCATAAGGCGCATTCGTTTATGCATCACCGCAACCTTTTATATACCGGCGTCACGCGAGCCAGAAAAACGGCCGTTGTTATCGGAGACCGTTGGGGAATAGAAGACTGCGCTCGAAAGCGCCGGCAGGATGAACGAAAGACATTCCTTTCGCTGCTGCTTACCCCCGACCAGGCCGCGCCAAGTGATCCGGTTGTTTCGGCCGAGTTGCAGATATGAAAACCAGTGGAAGCGGAGCCGGAATGGCACCGGAGCAATCGAAC
>CAZXRO010000433.1:222-1969 GCA_964642435.1 uncultured Ignavibacteriales bacterium | reverse complement strand
GCTGGCATTCGATGGTGAGCGCAAGGGGTTCGTGCTGGGATTGGGGATGGGGGCGGCCTCAGTGACGTGGGAAGGCAACGCCGAGATGTATGCGCTGGGCGACAATTACGAGGAGACAACCGGTGCGGTATCGGCACAGTTAGTGATTGGCTGGGCGATCAACTACCACAATCTTTTGGCGTATGAGACGACGGGTAACATTGCGAATTCAGAGGCGCTCAGGGATCAGGCCCTGACAACCGGTACGAGCGGTATCTACTGGTATCATTACTTCGGCGATGAAGGCCGGTCGTGGTTTACGACTGTCGGCCTTGGGCGGTACATTTTCAATCCTGAAGTGTATGCATGTATCCGCGGAACGGGGCTGGTACTGGGGGGCGGCTACGAGTTTGCGGTTCACTGGCAGGTGCGGCTGGCGGCGGCATTTGCCGCTACCGATGAAACGATCAGCGGGCGACGGGCCGATCTGGACCATCGCGAGTTCATGGTCACGGTTTCGTGCTTCGCGTACTGAGGTTCGAGCAAGGTCTGGTTCTCATCATCACACGGTAATGCGATCAAGCCCCGGGGGACACAGCCGGGCGAGGGTCGTGTTCCGTATGTGCACACGGGATCCGATAGCTTCCACACATTCTTCACGTTTTCGTCATGATTGCCCCCACTGGCATGTGGCGGGGCGCTTCAAGATTACAACCCAGCGCTCTGTGTGACAGCATGTTAGCGGCTTGCGGGTGGCGCGCGGCACGATCGTTGCTGCTTATATGAGACGATGCAACTGCTAATCGTGAAAACTGCCGGGTTTCGGGACGCATCACACGCCTGATACCTGGAGACCGACATGCACATGGAAAGGAGCTTTCATGCTAAGAGAGATACTGTGGATCTTGGTCGCTGTCGTGCTGGTAGCGTTGCCGATAGCTGCGGCGGCTCAAGCTAATGCGTACCTCGGCCCGCATCTCGGAATACAGAAGGCGGATGACGCCGACGATGCAAACTACCTTGTGGGAGCCACACTGCGGCTGAAGCTGATGCCACTTCTGGGCGTCGAGGGTGCGGTCAGCTATCGTCAGGAAGACTACATTGACGATGCGATTACCGTGCGCAACTGGCCGGTGACCGTGACTGGCCTGCTGTATCCGCTGCCGGGGCTATATGGCGCCGTGGGAGCCGGATGGTACAACACGACGTACGACTATGCGGACACATTCAATGATGCCGGGATCGACGACCACACCGATCAGGAATTCGGGTGGCACCTGGGCGCGGGGGTGGAGTTGCCAGCGACGCCGAGGTTCAAGATCACCGGTGACGTCCGCTATGTATTCCTCGACTATGACTTTGCGGACCTGCCCGACGTGGTGACGGAAGACGTCGATGCCAACTTCTACTCGATTACGGTCGCTGTGCTGTTCCGGCTGTAGCCCGGGCAGGAGGGTCGATGATCCGACCTTACTCATGGCGCGAGCGAAGACGTTGACAACCACTAAGAATCAGGAGTCCTCGAATGATCAAGAGAACTAAGCAAGTGACAGCTTTGACTTTATCCATGTGCCTCGGGCTGTTGGGTGCCCTCGGCTGCGGCGGTGAGGGCGAAGACGAGACCATGTTGGTTCCCTCGGGCACCTCGATGACGGTCTCACTGACGAGTTCGATCAGTACGGAGACGGCAACCGAGGGGCAGACGTTCGAGGCTGAAACAACGGAGCCAGTGCGTGTTGATCAGCAACGTGTCGTTCCAGCCGGATCC
>CAZXRO010000433.1:0-212 GCA_964642435.1 uncultured Ignavibacteriales bacterium | reverse complement strand
ATCCACGATACGGGGCGCAGTCACGCATGTGCAGAAACCGGGCAACGTCAAGGGTGGCGCGGAGATCACGCTGGACTTCCGCGAGATCGTCGCTAATGGTTCCTCCTACTCGATAGCAACCGCACCAATTACACTCGCGGCCGAGCCGGACACCGATGCGGACATTGAGCGTCTTGCTGCCGGGACAGTGGCTGGTGCAGTCATTGGTGGAA
>CAZXRO010000432.1:0-1981 GCA_964642435.1 uncultured Ignavibacteriales bacterium | reverse complement strand
AATCTCTTCGGTAGTCACCTGCTCGCTTCTCAGCAACTGGCCAAGGCGCAACCCCTCCGGTCCACCCACCGTGAAACAAGCCAGTGATTCTCGCCCGAGCTTCTTCAGGGCACGCGAGACATTGATCCCGCCACCCCCCGGCTCATAGCGTGGGCGCGTGCAACGCAGCTTCTTCTCCGGCGCAACATTGTCACAGCTACTGCTGACATCCACACTGGGATTCAAGGTCAGCGTGACCACCCGCACCTTCGCTTCAGATCTGTCCAATTCGTCGTTCATCTTCGTTCATTCTTCCTGCGACAAGTGGCTTTGGCGGGCTTGCGGCCGCATCAGGCAGCAGACCGATGCAGCCGCGCCCACCAAAGATCATTGCATCCGCCCCGCAACGTACGGTGCGCTACTTCTCCGGTTTCGACACCTCTTCAGTCACCTTCCCGGCCATCTGCGTATCGCCTTTGACTGCCACATCGCCCATTGAAACCATCCCAACCAGGTTCTTGTCGCGATCAAGAATGGCCAGGCGGCGCAACTGCTTCTCCTGCATCAACTGTGCTGCTTCCTCCAGCGTTTGATCATCATAGGCAAACGTCAACCCCTCGCTGAGTGCCTCGCGTACCGACACCTGCTTCGGGTCCTTGCCCTCTGCCACGACCCGTATCGCTATATCGCGATCGGTCAGCATACCCATCGGTTTGCCTCCGTCCACCACCGGCAGCGAACCAATATCGAAATCCCTCATAACCGAGGCTGCCTCGTTGATCTTCGTGTCCGGATGAACCAGCTTCACTTCTGTCGTCATAACGTCGCGAATAGTCATATTTCTTCTCCTTTATGCAGTTTCATATTCACATGCTCATCGCACACCGCCCAGGCATGTGCCTGTCGACCCCTCCCCGAGCCGACAGATCATGCGTTTTCAAATTGTGTCCCTGTGTCTATAAGAACGCTCCCTCGCCTTCTCATGTACCCATCGCGGTCAGGCTTGCTAACTCGTGATACAGCCGCTTCTGCGCCTGCATTCGAATCCGCCGGATCACGTCCCGGGTCGTATCCATCATCTGCGATACCTCCCCGCTCGTGTGGTTCCCAACCGTAATCATCGCCAGCACCAGCCGCTCTACCCTGGGCAACCGGCGAAAAGCATCGTTGACCGTGTCTCGGTCAGCATCACCCATGATAGCTTCAGCCTCCACTGCCGACAGGCTGCTGGCCACCGAGTTGTCCAGCCCGGCCTCGTGAGGATCTGCTGTCACCGCGCGAGAACTGGCCCGCTCCAGATCGTCCTCCTCCGGCAGCAGATACTTCACCAATGAGCTGCTCAGCCGGGCCGCACAGTCATCCGCGCTCCGCTCGCCGTTCAGGCGCCCAAAAGCGTCAATGGCACTCAACCTGACAACCCGCTCGGCCTTCTCGGTATCCTCATTCATCAACCGCGCTATCGAGAGCATGGGCGCCAGACGTGTCTCCAGACAATTGCGAAACAGCACCTCTTGCCGCTCTGCCTGATCCGCCATACCCGACCTCTCATTTTCTGCTCTATGATCTGTCATCGTTGCACCGCCTCCCTGAAACTCGTGATTTCTCATACTCCGTTCACTTTCTGTCACGCCACATAGTGAGCGACAATGGCAACTCCCAGGGCCAGCAACATGACCCAGAAGAACCCGCCAATGACAGTGCTGGCCGCGCGCACATCGCGACGCTCCTGCACGGCCTCGCGGCGTGTCCGCGGTTTGCGCGGCGGGCTGACCGCCAGAAGCACCAGCGCCAAAATCAGTCCCACCGCCACAAACGGCAGCCAGTACACTCCCCACACCAGCGTCCCAAATGGCGTAACCCAGACGCCACCGGCCCAGGTGACAATCAGGAGAATGAAGAATATGAACAGGAACGATGGCCACAGGCCCGCATGACCCGGCCGTTCCCATCCAAAACCAAAGGCCAGCAGGGCGCTGATAATAGCCGCCACGATGAAGGCCAG
>CAZXRO010000431.1:0-1995 GCA_964642435.1 uncultured Ignavibacteriales bacterium | reverse complement strand
CCTGGCGCGAAGCACCCGGGCACCGTCGGGGAACTCTCCCTGGCGCATGCGCTCAAACAAGTCGAGATTCTCCTCAACCGGGCGATCACGAAACGGGCTGTTCTTTCCCGGCTCGGTCAACGTACCGCGATACTCCCGTATCTGCTCGGCGCTGAGGTCATCGACATAAGCCTTGCCGTCTCTGATGAGCTTGACGGCCCATTCATATAGCTGGTCGAAATAGTCTGAGGCGAAATACTCCCGACCCTCCCAGTCAAATCCCAGCCAACGAATGTCGCGTCGTATCGAGTCAATGTACTCCACCTCTTCTTTCGTGGGATTGGTATCATCGAATCTCAGGTTGCACTTTCCGTCATAGTCTCTGGCCAGCCCGAAATTCAGACAGATCGCCTTGGCATGACCGATATGCAAATAGCCGTTCGGTTCCGGCGGAAACCTGGTGTGTACGCGACTGTCGTTCTTGCCTTCTGTCAGGTCACGATCAATGATGTCGCGAATGAAGTTCGACGGGGTCTTGGTATCGGGGTCGGTCATGGTCCAGTTATCCTCACATTAGAGACGTATTCACCAAGGGTATGTCCGGCTGCTCCGGCTAATTGCTGTATCGGTCGCCGGCCGGTCCGGATTGAAGCTGGTAATGTACACAACCGCCGTTCAGGATCAACAATTTATGTGGGCCTGTGATTCAACGGTGTATTTGACAGTGGCGCCACAAATCGGTACATTCCTAAATTCAGCCGGCCAACCGGTTATGACAACACCCGCAGTTTCTGGAAAGGCAATGAACCGTAAGGACTTCTTCGAAGCGCTGATTGGACGGATCGACAGTTTCGTGACCGAAAGCCAATCTGGCCAGCCGAAGGTCATCGACTTTCGCGAGCCGACTGATCTGGCTGCCAGCCTCAAGCTGGATCTGCCGCAGTCCGGTCGTGGCGAAGAGGAAGTCCTGAGAGCAGCCGATCTGTACCTGCGGCATTGCGTGCGGACAGCGCATCCTCAATTCGTCAATCCCCTGTGGGCTGGATTCTCCACACCCGGTGTGGCGGGCGAGCTGCTTGCGGCGGCAACCAACACCTCAATTTACACATATGAGGTGGCGCCGGTGGCCACTCTCATGGAGCAGAAAGTCATTCGCACGCTGCTTGATATGGCCGGGTTCAATGACGGCGACGGAATCTTCCTGACCGGCGGCTCCAACGCCAACCTGGCGGCCATGCTGTCGGCACGCCATCACGCCTTTCCTGATGTCCGGACGCGGGGTCTCTGTGACGGGACCGATCAACGGCCGGTCATAATGATCTCAGATCAGGCACACTACTCGTTCGGCAAGGCGGCCAATATCCTCGGGCTGGGTACTGCCAACGTCATTGAAGTTGCCACCGACGAGACAGGCCACATGATACCGGATGCTCTCGATCAATCACTCCGGCAGGCCAGGAACGAGGGGAGAGCGCCCTTTATGGTGGCGGCAACCTCCGGTACTACCGTCATTGGGGCATTCGATCCCTTAGCGGAAATCGGGGATATCTGCCGTAATCATGACATTTGGTTCCATGTCGACGGTGCCATGGGGGGGGCGATGCTCTTCAGCGACAAGTATCGCCATATGCTAAAGGGGCTTCAACGGGCTGATTCGATGGCCTGGGACTTCCACAAGTTGCTCGGGATGCCCTTGATCTGTTCGGTTTTGCTCCTGAACGGTCCGCATGCCTTGCAACCGGCTGTTCAGTCACGTGATACCGAGTATCTCTTTCATGGTGGGACGGATGAAGATTTTGACCTTGGCGTGAAGTCGCTTCAGTGTGGCCGTCGGGTCGATGTTTTGAAACTGTGGTTGGCCTGGCAGTACCACGGCACCGCCGGCTGGCAGAGCAGGGTGGAACATCTGATGAATCTGGCGAAACATGCCGAGTCCCGCGTGACCGCCTCCGATCGGCTCTCTTTGGCCGTGCCGCGCCAGAGCATTAGCGTCTGTTTCCAGGTGAAACCGCCGCA
>CAZXRO010000430.1:857-2009 GCA_964642435.1 uncultured Ignavibacteriales bacterium | reverse complement strand
GACATGCCCAATTCAACCACCACCACCCTGGACTGTCGCAGAGAGGGTTCATCACCCAGGCCTTCATTTCTATCTGTGCAGGTTCTACCGCTCCCTCCTGCAAAGCCGTAATCGTAAGCAGGTCCTCACTCACTTCTACAAGGTCAGAATTGATGGTTAAAGGCGTTATGGCAAGCATCGGAAACGCATAACCTAAGAATGACAGAGCATTCAGTAACTGGATACCGGGCAATACTCCAGACAAGGCAGTGCCCGCGTAAGCAACTACTTCCGAGCCTGAAAGCTGATAGTACGAAACATCAATCGGTACCGGTTCGGACAGCACAAGAACCTGCTGGTTGCCCAGAATATCTTCCAGGGCGCCAATCTGAACATGGAGCACTATGTCGTCAATCAACTCATCTATTGCGCCTGTGTCCAGAAAGTAGAATGCCCCACTGATGAATATGCTCAGTGAGGCTGTCACAGGTCCGCTCTGCGTCTGGAAATAACCCCGGTATTCCAGCGGCGCTGTCTGGCCAACGAACAAGGTGTTTTCATTATCCGGATTGACCACCAGATCAACATGATACAGATCAGTCGGCAGGAACCCTTCGATGAGATTATCCAGAGCATTTAGTTCAAAAGATATGGTAGCCAGTGCAACATTGGCTGGCGCCGACAAACCGAGGGTTTTGAGCGCAACCGCGGCATTGACAGTCCATAGAACAGGCTTCACAAGAGATAGTCCAAAACTGATGTTGTCTCCCAGTATCAGGCCGTGAAAGGCGGCGTAATCACCCCGCAAGTCGAGATAGCTCCGCAACTGCCCGGTATCAGAAGGAAGATCCTTCAGAAGCCCGGCAGATCCAAAGAGATCCGCCAGTCCGGCCTCCGCTAACACCTGATCAAGAATCACTCTTTGTGAATCTGGCAAGTCGTTAATCATACCGACAGCGTCCGCCAGGATACCATCCAGTCGCAACATGGTTGTCTGGAGGCTGTCCATTTCTTCGGCTGATATCATTCCGTTTGTCTCAAGGGCTTCAGCGCATATCACGACCGATGCATTGACTGTTGAAATCGCGGCTACGAGTTCTTCCGCCACCTCGCCCGGTGGAAGTCCCGTAGGTTCCGGTTCGAGCATCTGATACTCGGCCACGGGGAGCGGGT
>CAZXRO010000430.1:0-847 GCA_964642435.1 uncultured Ignavibacteriales bacterium | reverse complement strand
ATCCGTGAAGTGGGTGATGGGGTTCCTCAGGACCGGGTTGGCGAGCGGGTGATCAATAGATATCTGATGCAATCCGGCCGGTAGCAGGGGACACGCGAACATGATGCTGGTGTCAGTACGCGAATAGACTGGGATTGTGATAGTATCGAAGATGACCACCAAGTCTTCGATAGGGTCAGGACACTCAACTCCATATATGGTTATGATAGTACCCGGGGCACCTGTCGTCGGGCTAACGGATTTGAATTGCAGTTGCGGTTCCGGGCAATCAAGCGGTGGCGGGCCGCTGTTGAACAAGTAAGCGATCAGGTAGGTCATATCGGCGATGTTAGCAAGACCATCGGCATTCACGTCGCCCTCCTCGAAGCACGGCAGCGCCACACCATCGGAGAACAGGTATGCGATCAGGTATGTCATATCCGTGACGTTCACGAGTTCCTCTACATCCCCATCAACATTGCCACGGATGCCCACACAACAGCCGTCAGAGGCGTTGTCGGCCATCACAACGCTGGCCACCACCATCACAGCCACCATCACAGCAAGCATTGTCACTCTTGCAATTCGTCCTCTCATCATCACTTCTCCCTGCTGGATATCTGTACATCGCATTTGTGCTGTTTGGATCTCTGCCTTTCGGCGCGTTGGACCTCTGTATCTCAACCGTTGCGAAGGAACAGACCGGGCATGACTCGTCCTTGAAACATCAACCCTGCTGTGGTGCTCACCTCTCTTTGCATTATACTGGACAAGTCGATCTTTGTCAATGCGTTACGGCCTGTAACCACGCACACCCCGGCGCCCCGCCCACATTCACAGTTTGCTTTGCCTCCCCACAGCAACCTCC
>CAZXRO010000429.1:0-2024 GCA_964642435.1 uncultured Ignavibacteriales bacterium | reverse complement strand
GACATACCGAGATTGCTGAAGATCTGGATTCGCGAGATAGCGCCGTTGATTCGCGCCTGACTCACCGCTCGCACCTCGAGCGTATTCTCGCCGGGATGCACGTGCCAGGAGAACCGGGCGGGCACCGGTCTCCAGTCGCCATCGTCGATCCGGGCCTCGAAGCGCTCAAAGAACGGCATGGTGTAATCCAGGCTGACTGTCAGGCTGTCGGCCGGGTTGGCGGCGTGGGACAGCGCGGCCGATGTCTGGTTGAGCTGCGGATAGAAGAGGTCGTGGTCGGTGGTGTAGTTGAGATTGCGGGCAAACCCCTGGAAGTACAGTTCCGGTTCGACGCCACCCGCAAGGTACTCGAACGCCCGCGACGGGGGTGGGTTGTCCTGGAAGTAGATCTGCTGGAAGTTGGCGTTGATGTGAAAAAAGTACTTCGCCCAGAAACGTGCCAGCTGAGTGTAGTCCCATTCCGGGTTCTGGCCGTTCATTACCAGCAGGCTGTCCTGTCCGCTTGTGAGCAGGCGCCGGCATTCATCGGCGGACAGCGGAGTGTGGTTGCCTCGAGCCGTCCACCAGGCATTGGTCTGCCCATCGCAGACGATCCACTTCTGGAACTCGTTGGACCAGACCTCCGCAACCACATGCCCGCGCCCGTAGCCAAACGCAACCGGGTACATCCCCAACCCGACCACACGCGCCGGGTACCCGAGCGCGGTATAGCAGTTGGCCAGCAGGATGGCATATTCGACACAACGGAAGCGATCGCCCATTTCGGCACGGCGAAGCAGCGTCAGGGCATTGGCGTTGGGGCACTCATTGTCGCCGACATGCTCCCATCGGGTGGACACCCAGTTGAGAACGCGTCTCATGCGCTCGAACTCCGAGGGACTGTCGCCGGCGATTTCAGCCAGCTTGTAGGTGGTGCGCAGGGTGTCGAACGAGGGGTTGCGGTAGTCGTCCCACTTGTAGCGGGAGAGATCGGTGGCACCGTTGTAGACATCCCAGCTCAGTATGGCAATGGGGGTCTTGTCGACAATGACCTGTTCAATGATGACCGGGGCATTATCGACGAAGGTTGAGTAGCGTTCGGGGTGGTTCTGGCGAACATAATCGAAGTCGCTGTCTTGCTTGAGCCAGTCCAGGTTGTCATAGCCCGCCTGGATTGACTTGGCCATGTAGGCGAAGGCGCTGTCGGCGTTGCCGGCGAGCGACCAGGAGCAGGCGGCGTTGTAGAGGATTCCGCCGACCTCGCCTGCCTCAGGGTGTGCCGCGGCTTGTGTGTACAACTGCGCCGACTCGACCCATCGGCCATCCTGGTAGGCGGCGCGGGCGCTGTCGTGGAGTTGCTGAAGTGGTGAATCGGATTCCTGAGCGATGGCCTGCGTGGCGAGACAGATGACAATGACAATGGGCGCGATATACTTCAAGGTTGGGCTCCGTGTTTGTGGTCTTGTACGGATCCAGGCGACACGGGTTTCGGTGATCGACTTGGGTAAATTGGTGACATCTGGTGACAAGATAGCGATGTTTGAGCAGGTTTGGAGCATTTTGGCAACTTTTCTGGTGAAAATTCGTTACAAAAGAGCCGGTTGGTGAAAGAAAAACCTGCCGACGATGTATATTAATGTAGAGATTACGGCAATAGCTCCCGGCTTGTCCGGATGAGTCTTTCCCGATACGGGGGTGACTTGGTTTCGACGGGTCTTGTGAGGAGTTGTTTGCGTGCCGGGGATGTCTGGAACCTCGTTACTAAACCGGGCAAACACAATACTTGGCGAATATAACTACGCCATGGCTGCCTAATTTAGGTTCAGCCCGTTGCCCCGGGTCTTTGCCTTCGAGATCCGGACGCAGCGCCGATAATGAAGGCTCGGCCGCGCGATGTTGCTAAGCGTGGCTTAACCTAAAGCAACTGGTCTTGGTTGTGGCCTGTCGATCGGCAGCAATCAGGGCGAGAACAAAAGATCGACTACGCACGTAGTGGGCAGCTTGGCATGAGGTTCGGACGGGGGTTCGATTCCCCCCACCTCCAC
>CAZXRO010000428.1:0-2030 GCA_964642435.1 uncultured Ignavibacteriales bacterium | reverse complement strand
GCATAGTACCTGAGAAACCCGACATGCGGGATAAAAATGCTGATCGGTTTATTGATATCACGACCCTTGATCTGGTATACCTTCGCGACTGACTCCTCACGGTCCGCACGGGCCAGCAGGCCATAACGCGTCTCCGTCGGACAGACCGCCACCCCACCCTCATTGAGCACTGCCAGTATCCGTTCAACCACGGTGGCTTCCGGTTGCCGCGGATTGACCGCGATCACGCGCGGCTGGTCACTCATCAACACCCCCCGTTTGGGGCATAAGGGTATCCGTGACAACAGCCGAATCCGGCACAATGGTCGAATCCAAATCGTACAACGGCGGCGCCTGCTTGACATCAACCATCACCAGCACTACCCAGGCATTGCGGTAACCAGCCGCTTTGGCGCGAAGCTGATACTGCTCAGCATCCTCGCGACTGGCGAAACTACCGACCCGGAGCTTGTAATAGGGCACTTCGTAATCGACATAAACCGGCTGGTCAAAGATCTCGTGCGCCACCCGCTCCGCCTTGCGCGCCTCACCATAGAGTTTGGTCGTCAGAAGCTGCACCCGGTAGGCCTGATGGTTGGCCGTATCGTAGGCAACTGGCAAATCGGGAATCACCAGATCGGTCGTATCACCATCGACAATCACCGGGTCCTGGCCTACGAAGGGTTGCTGATCAATCATCAATCCCTTCTGGGGCGAGACCTTGGGTACCACCCGGTCATCCTGGGGCAGTCCCAACGGGTCGAAACCTCGCTCGTTTTCAGGCTGGCTTGCAGCGGGTTCTTCGCTCGGAGGCACCTGCGGTCCCCCCTGCTGGCAACCTACCAGCACGAAGCCCACCAGCAATGCTGCCACAGCAGCAAACCTAAATGTATTTTCGCAGATTGTCATCTTCACGCAATTCAGCGAGTATCTTCTTGACCTCCTGGGCCTTGGTCTTATGAATGATCAGCGTAATGTCTTCAGCTCTGACCACCACCAGATCCGACACGCCCAGAGTCGCTATCAGTTCATCGGTTTCATTACAAATCGTCGTCTCAAAAGTATCCACCAGGACAGACTTGCCAATGACTACATTGTTCTCGCTGTCCCTGTCTTTATACCGCTCCAGCGCCGTCCATCCGCCGATATCATCCCAGATAATATCCCCTTTGATCGTCAGGACATTGTCGGCCTTCTCCATCACGGCGAAGTCAATCGAGATCGAAATGACCCTATCATACAACTCCTGTCGTGCCTGCGTCTCGTTCTCGGTGCCGACATGACGAGCATACTCATCGAGCTGCTCTCCCATTTCCGGCTGCCAGCGACGGATCGCTTTGAGAATCGAGTCAGCCGACCAGACAAACATACCACTGTTCCATAAGTACTTGTGGCTGTAGTAATACTCATGGGCCAGTGCCGATCGGGGCTTTTCAGTGAACCCGGCGACGTGGTACACGACATTGTCGCCCTGCTGCTTATACATGTCACCCAGCCGAATATAACCGTACCCGGTCTCAGGACGCATGGGAACAATACCGATAGTGATCAACCGATCCTCATTGGCCGCGATATTGGTAGCAGTATCAAGAATCTTCAGCAACTTCTCCGCCGGACGAATCAGATGGTCCGCCGACAAAACGACCATCACCGCATGAGGGTCCGTGTGGTACAAGTGCACCGCTGCTAACCCAATGGCGGCACACGTATTACGGCCTATTGGCTCGGCCAGAATGTGATCCTCCGTGACGTCCTCAACATGGTTCAGCATGAACGCTCTCATCGATTCGTTGGTGACAATACGGACATTCTCGCGGGGGATCATGGGCAACACCCGATCCACCGTCTCCTCAAGCATCATCTTGTCTGAAGTCAATCGGAGAAACTGTTTGGGCCGATTGGCGCGGGAAAGTGGCCAGAACCGTTCCCCCCGACCACCGGCCAGGACAACCGCATAAACCATTGTAACCTCTCGACGGAGAACTTGCCGTTAATGCGCCGATGATACGGATTGTTAATATGAAATACAGAAATCAACAAGGACTCACTCT
>CAZXRO010000427.1:0-2031 GCA_964642435.1 uncultured Ignavibacteriales bacterium | reverse complement strand
ATGCCGTCTTACGGCGTCCTGCCATTTCACATCATTCACACCGCCGCGATACCACCCTCCCCCCAAACACAAACAAGCGGACCCTCATCCAAGGGCCCGCTCGCTTATCTATCATCAGGGCGCTCCCAATACGAGAGCACCACTGTGAACCATCAGTGAATCGCGTCCAGGTTCTTCAAATCAATCCCGTACTGCTTGATCTTCAAACGCAGCGTCGACTCGGGAATATTCAACAACGCCGCCGCATGCTTCTTCACGCCCTTCTTGTGCCGGAGCGCCCGCAAAATAAAGTGCTTCTCGTGCGCCGACAGGTAGTCGTACAGCGAATAGTCATCGCCAAACTCCACCTCCGGCGTCACCACCGGCTGCGCCGAACCGTTGCCACCCTTGGCACCCTCGGCCACTGCCGCCAGCTTGCCCGAGAGCAACTCCGGCCCAATCTCATCGGACTCGCCCGCCAGCAACGCCAGCTTCTTGACCTCGTTATCAAGCTCGCGCACATTGCCCGGCCAGTCGTAGTCCATCAGCCGCTTCATCACCTCCGGGGATACCTTCTTCTCGGTCTCCTTCAAGAAGTGCGAAACCAGCAGCGGGATATCTTCCTTGCGTTCGCGAAGCGGCGGCAGGCGGAAGGTCAGCGCCGACAACCGGTAATACAGGTCCTGACGGAACAGCTTCTCCTCCATCAGCTCCTTGAGATCCCGGTTGGTAGCAGAGACAATCCGTACATCCACCTTGCGCGGCTTGGTCTCGCCCAACCGCACGATCTCCTTCTCCTCGAGCACCCGAAGAATCTTCGCCTGGATCGAAAGCGGCATGTCACCGATCTCATCCAGGAAAAATGTACCGCCATCGGCCTCCTCGAACAGCCCGGACTTGTCACGGTCCGCACCCGTGAAGGCGCCGCGCTTGTGGCCGAACAACTCGCTCTCCAAAAGCGGCTCCGGCAACGCTGCGCAGTTCACCGACACAAACCGCTTGTCGCGACGAGTCGAATTGTAGTGAATCGCCTGCGCCACAAGGTCCTTGCCCGAACCCGTCTCACCGGTGATCGAAATCGAAATGTTCGAGTTCACCACCTGGCGCACCTGCACCAGCAGATCCAGCATCGCCTTGTTCTGCGTGATGATATTCGGGAACTCGGATTTCTCCATCAACTGGCGGGTCAAACGACGGTTATCCTCCAGAAGCCGGTTCTTCTCGATCTCCGCCCACTTGAAGGCGACAAAATCGCTGAACCCCACCGCGAAGTTCAACTCCGCCTGGCTGAACGGATTCAACCGATTATCCCGCGCCAGACGATCAACATACAAGTAGCACTGGGTACCGTCGGTCATCTTGAACGGTACCACCACCACCGAGGTCACCATCGAGGGATCATGCTCAAACAACGCATTGATAAACGGATCACGACGGCAGTCCAACGTCAGCGTCGGACGATCCCGATTGAACTCCTCGCCCAGCAGCTTGTTGAACCCGTCGATAAAGATCTGCTGTTCATCAGCTGTCATACTCACCGAGGCCGCCAACGGGTGCTCCGTATTGCCGGGCGTGTAGATCACCGCGCGATCACCACCGGTCTTGCGAAGCACTATCTCCAGGATGTCCTCTATCCGCGATGAACGCAGACGCGAATACTCATCCGGCGTCACCAGGTTGCCGAAAATCTTGAACCCGTTCTCCTCCGAGACCGAGAGCGCCACCGCCTGGTCAGCCAGCGTGCGAAGGAAATTGCTCACCGCACGAAGCTTCACCTTGTCATTCACCAGCGAAAACACGCGCTCGGCATGGCTCAGCCGCTTGAATCCGGCCGCCAGATCTCCGGTCTGACACGCCAGCACGCCGCTGCGGAAATCGATCTCCGCCTGCCAGTACTCAAGATCCAGCCGACGGAACATCCGACGCGCCTGGTCAAACATGGCCGATACCCGCTGCGGTTCGAAATTGCCCATATCCATGCCGATCTGCGCCTGGGTGACCAGCGCCTGACCGGTCTCATAAGGATCGCCCACCTGGCCGAGCACCTCGACT
>CAZXRO010000426.1:0-2051 GCA_964642435.1 uncultured Ignavibacteriales bacterium | reverse complement strand
AAGCTGCTCAGCATGCACTACCAGAACACCGTCACCGACAGCAGAAGCCGGGTTCCCGGACATGCAACCTACGGCAAGGCGTTGCCGTTCGTAACGGCATTCGTGCAACAGGTGAGTCTGCGCATGGATCATAGCTTTGGATTCGCGCGGATCACCTCGCGGCATGTCGGCAAGCGCTGGGCGACTCAGGCGAACACCCGCTACTACGACAGCTACCGCGTGACTGACCTGGCCTTGGGTGTGCATGCGCGACCACTGAATTGGCTGAGATGCACGCTGGAATACAAAGCGGCGAATATTGGCAATGAGCATTACGTGCTGACGAGTCACTACCCCATGCCCGGAAGGGAGTGGATGGTGGGACTGACACTGACGATTGCAACGGAGGACGATGATGATTAGGCGATATGATCGAGTCTTGCTATGTGCCGTTCGCGTACTTGTATCGGTGGGGATGATGTGGAGTGGCGTCGCGGCGGCTGATCCCACAGCGTGGGTGATCAATGCTACCGGCGAGACGCTCAGCCGGATCAATCTCACATCCGGACAGGTGGACAATGATCTCGTGACACTGGGGAGCGATCTGTTCAGCTATCCTAACCAAGTCATGGTAGTTGATACATTGGCATACGTGGTCTGCTCGGGAACGCATGAGCTGCAGGTGATCGACCTGAATGCGCTGGCAACGGTAGATTTCATCAGCACCGGCAGCGGGAGCAATCCCTTCTGGATGGACCTTCAAGACGCACAAACAGCCTGGGTGTCACTGCAACTGGATGACGCCATCGTCCGGGTTGATCTGGCCAGCGGCAGTATTGGCACGCCGATCCCGGTGGGCGTGTGGCCGGAAGGGGTGATGCTTTGGCAGGATAAGGTGTTTGTGGCCTGCACGGAGTACGGGACCGGCCAGACCGGGACAGTGTATGTGATCGATGCTTCCGCGGATACGGTACGCAGCGTGATCCCGGTGGGATGGAACGCGCAGTACGTGGCGATGGATTCGCAGGGGCGGGTGCATGTGGTGTGCACGGGGGATTACTGGTCGAAGTGGGGTGCAGTGTACGTGATCGATCCGGAGGCCGAACAGGTGATCGACAGCCTGCAGATTGGCGGGTCGCCCGGGAATATCAGTATCGGGCCGGACGATATCGGGTACATGGCTGCCGGAGGGACCTGGATCGACAACACCGGCTGGGTGTACACCTACGATGCGGCCACATTTGAAGCGCTGCACGATGCGGCCAATCCGATTGTGACCGATTCCGGGTGCATGATGGCCGTGACGTATCAGGACACAAGTTGCCTTGTGGGGACGTTCAAGGACTTTGTTAAACGAATCGATTCAAGTGGTGCCGTGCTGGGTGCGTATGCGATGGGTGATGGGCCGATCGATGCCGATTTCAACTACGTGCCGGGGGATGTGAACGGAGATTTCTCGGTGAATATCAGCGATGTGACGCACTACAGCGGCTGGCTGTTCGGGGGTGGGGGGGAGCCGATCTGGCCGAAGTGGCGGGCGAATGTGAACGGCGACGGGGCGATGAATATCACCGATGTGACATACCTGGTGAGCTACCTGTTCTCAGGCGGGCCATCGCCGCTTGCCAGCGCGAGGTGGGTGCGGTAGGACACGGGGTGTCATCCACGATTCCCTTCAGGGGGGCACGGCAGATGTCCCTCGGCAGCGTTAGCAGCGCTGCCCAATTAGCCAGCTTGGTGACGACGATGCTCCAGCGAACGGGCTGTTAATGCAAGCGCGAAGAACAGAGCCAAACTGAGAGCGGGGACGGCGACGCGAGCGGCAGTCGACACCTCATGACCGAACTGCGACCAGAGAACCGCAGTTACCAAGACGAGCAGAATCCGTCTGTCGGACGAGAAGATACCGGCAAAGACGACGGCATTGAGCACTGCCCGCCAGCCAAATGGCAGACACATCAGGATTGCAGCCAGGAATACTGGAAATGACACTACCAGGGAGATCACCATCGAGAGTGTCTTGCCGGTATTCGTAATGCCAAGCATCTCACGCAGTGGGGGCGCTATTAAGC
>CAZXRO010000425.1:0-2076 GCA_964642435.1 uncultured Ignavibacteriales bacterium | reverse complement strand
CTATTGCATGGTTCAAGAGTCGGCTACCGACTGGCGAAGGATCAAGGGATTAACCGGGTGGCATATTGATCCCGAGGGAAACACCCACGAACTCGACGATGATCAACAGGCATATGTGTCTGCTGACACGACTGCCGGCTATTACGACGACGAAACCAGCTTCATCGCTATGTTCGACAGGATTCGTCCGGGAAGCATTGTCGCTTACGAGTACGAGATAAACTCGCGGCCATCCTGGGGAGACTATTGTGCGTCATTCCGCGTCCAGGTGCAACAGCCTGTCTTTCGTGCAGAGTTCGAGATCGAGACACCCAAGCGCTGGCATGTCAACGTCGTAGAGCGCAATATCGACACCGGGAGCCTTCAGGTCGATGGCAACAAGCGAACCTGGACCTTCGAGAAGCTGCCATATGTCCAGCACGAACCTCTTATGTCACCGTGGTCAGAAATCTCGAAGGAGATTATGCTATGTTGCTACAATGAAGAGTCTGATCACGAAGGTCAGTTCGCAACTTGGGAAGACGCCGCCAACTGGACCTCTGAGATACAGAAGTTGCCGGACACCTCTGATCCCGCTTTGAGAGACTTCTCTATCAGCCGGTTCGGATCTCTGTCTTCGAACGAGGAGAAGATCGCTGCCATAGCCGGTTTTGTCCGCGATCATATTCGTTATGTTGCTGTCGAAATCGACGAAGGCAGATTCGTGCCGCGACTACCGCACCAGACGCTGGCAAATCGATTCGGCGATTGCAAGGACAAATCGACCCTCATGCGCGCTCTGTTAGCAGCACAGGGCATAGAATCATGGTCAGCCCTTGCCTGTCTTGGCGATAGAGTAGATCCCTCGATCCCATCACCGTTCCAGTTCAACCATGTGGTGGTCGCCATGAAATCCAATCAAGTCCCTGATGAGCACCGATATCGTGAGGCGCTCATCGAAGATTGGCTATTCTACGATCCCACATGCCCTTGGTTAGAAGTCGGGTCTATACCGTACTCGCTACATGGATCCTATGTACTCATTGCCGACACCATCGGGCAGCCGCTGATCAAAATCCCCGCCCCCCATCCGACCAGCTACAAACGCTGCTACGCGGTTAATGCCTATCTTCAGGATGATGGTTCACTTGAAGCGAAGGTTCGCATTGTCGATCGGGGATTGCGGGCCAGAGAGTCAGCGTACCGGCAGATGACTGCCAATAGTGAGGATGAGATCGACTATTGGCGATCTGCCTACCGTGAACTCCTGCCGACCGCGGAAATCGCTGACTTTCATGTTGCTCACAATGATGACTCGTCATGGATGACATTCACGATCTTAAGCAATAAAGTCGTGCAGGATGTTGGTGACCTTCACGCCTTGTCAATCGATCTGACGCCTATTCACTCATTCGAGCGACTTGAAGATATTCAGCGATTACATCCGGTTTGGCTGGGTAACCCCAAGGAATACGAGGGGGGCACAGATTGGTTCTTCGCCGAAGGCTGGCGCTCGGAATCGTCTGCTGATACCGTCGTTGCAAACTGCCTCGCCGGCGGCTTTGAAGGACATGTGGAATGTGATTCGACCTCCCTCAGCCACACGTGGAAGATTAGCCTCAACGGCAAACAGATTCCCGTGAAGGAGTACCCCTCGGCCCGGGCATTCTGTGACTCTATTGATCGTTTTCGAAACGCCAGGATATTCATCAATCGGCTTGGGGAGGAAACACAATGAAGCGCGTCACTCTCATCCTGTCAATCATCTGCCTCGCAATCACGACAGCGGCGAGTACCACATGGGCCAGAAGAGAGGTCAAGGGATTTCAGTTCGAGGAAGTCACGGCCGACGATTGGAATGTCCAGGGCGACAGCATTGACAACAGCCTTGGTGCAATAATGCTCTTCGAGAAGGTAGTGCACGACGATAGAATGCTCCAAGAAGGGAAGGTCTACGCTGATATCTATCGCCGAATCAGAATTCTGTCTCACAACGGCCGTTCTTGGGGGGATGTGACCGTTCCGTATTATGAGCATGATCCCAAGATCCTCTTCATCAAGGGAAGGGCTATCACTACCGAGGGTGACACCATCCTC
>CAZXRO010000424.1:0-2076 GCA_964642435.1 uncultured Ignavibacteriales bacterium | reverse complement strand
CGAACCCCTTACGAAGACGACGATCCGAGATCATGAAAATGCTGCTCTCGGCTTTATCCAGCAGCGCGTCGACCGACTCGTCCTCGGTGCGGCAGCTCTCCACAATCTCATCCGCGGTGCGGATCAATCGTCTGAGCAACCATTTTTCCAGAACAATCTGCGCGTACGTCACGACATTCGCAGTTGCGGCCACCCCCTCGACCAATTCCACCAGGTACACACGGCCGCCCACCTTCTCAAGGTAGGGTACCTTCGGCTTGTCTTCCTCCCCCTTACGCGGCGTTTCGTACATTTTCTGCAATTGGTTGGCAACGGTGGTGATATCGCAGGGCTGCGACTGATCATACAGCGCCAGCATCGCCTGGTAGATATACCGATGTCTGGGGACATAGAACGCAGACGGATCATCGAATACTTCCAGCGCCCGGTTGAGCGCCTCGGAATCGCGCAAGATTGCGCCCAGCAGCGCCTGCTCGCCTTCTTCCGAGCGCGGTGCCTGCAGGCGCTCCACGCGCACCTCGTCCCTGCCACGAAAGGTCATTTGCTTGCGTTCTGCCACGTCACTTCGCCTTCATCTCATCCACTTTGGCCAGCAGCATCTGCATATCTTCCCATGTATCACGCTTGTACTGCGGGAAGCGAAGCAGCGCTGCCGGGTGATAGGTCACCATCATCGGCGTCCCCGAGAACTCATGCCATCGCTTCCGAAGCTTTCCAAGCGGCGTCGTGGTCTTGAGCAGGTTCTGGGCCGCCACACGCCCCAGGGCACAGATGATCTTCGGTCGTATCAGTCGGATCTGCTCATACAGATACGGGATGCACTGCTCCACCTCATCCGGCAGAGGGTCACGGTTGTTCGGGGGCCGACATTTCAGGATGTTCGTGATATAGACCTGTTCGCGCGACAATCCCATCGCGTCCAGTATCTTGTCCAGAAGTTGCCCGGCGCGACCTACAAACGGTTCTCCACGGCGGTCCTCCTCGGCACCCGGCGCCTCACCGACAAACATAATCTCCGCAGTGGGATGCCCCACGCCGTACACGAACTTTGTCCTGGTCTCACCCAACCCGCAGTTCTTGCAATCACAAATGGCCCGGCAGTGCGCTTCCAGCGACTCGTACTCCGGCTGACCCGGACCTTCACTCGATCCATCGTCAAACAAAGCTGACTGCGTGGCTGCGTCACTGCTATCAGCCCGCTCTGCGGCTGCCTGCTGCCATACCGAAGGCGACTGTCGTTCCGGCAACTCTGGCAACGGGTCCAGAATCACCTCGTCGAAACCGTAATCTATCTGCGTGCGAAGCGCCCGCCGCAACAGGTCTTTCAAGTTGTTGGAATTGGCGTCCATTCTCCCTTTCCGAGTTGAGCAATCAAGTTAGTATATGAGGGAACGACTGGCAACAAGCGATTCAGAGCAAGTTTGCCAGCTCGGCAATAATCCGCTCGGCCACCTGATTCTTCGGCAGCAACGGTAACTTGAGCGGCTTGCGCCTGGGGCGGATAATGCTCACCCGATTGGTATCGGTATCAAACCCGGAGTCAGGTCCCGGCAGATTCAGCACAATCATGTCCAACCCCTTTGTTTTCAGCTTCCTGCGTGCGTTCTCCTCCCCGTTCTCGGTCTCCAGCGCAAATCCGACCACAACTTGTCCGGTGCGTCGTTTGCCCATCAACGACTTGAGTATGTCCTCGGTTGGCGTAAGATTCAGCGCCAGATCTGCATTGCCCCGCTTGATCTTCGTTGTTGAGTTCGTTTGCGGTTTGAAATCGGCCGGTGCCGCGGCCATGATCAAGACATCGCACCAGCCAAACCGGTCCTGTACAGCGCGAGCGAGTTCGTTCGTGGTCGAAATCCGGCTGAGCTCAACCCCTGCAGGCGCCGCCAGTGAGGTTGGCCCTGAGATCAGGTATACCTGGGCCCCGGCTTGCCGCGCCGCATCAGCCAGCGCGTACCCCATTTTGCCGGATGAATGATTGGAGATATATCGAACCGGGTCGATCGCTTCGCGCGTCGGCCCCGCCGTTACCAGAACCCGCTTACCGACCAGAGTCAGGCTTTTTTTTTTGATCCCTTG
>CAZXRO010000423.1:1966-2080 GCA_964642435.1 uncultured Ignavibacteriales bacterium | reverse complement strand
GACCAGAACAAGAAGCTTCAGACAGGTCTGTTGCGAATACATAATCAACTTCCTCCACACGAATGTACAAATACAGCCGCTTGTTACATCGTGCCAATGTAATCTGAACGGTGC
>CAZXRO010000423.1:0-1956 GCA_964642435.1 uncultured Ignavibacteriales bacterium | reverse complement strand
TGCAACGGCGGTAACCCCGGCGGAACTCTCGGGTGGTTCCTTTGACGTGTCCGGTTGTGTATCTCCCTGGCAGCCCGTAAACAGGGTCAACATGGCAAGCATGGGGACCAGAACAAGAAGCTTCAGACAGGTCTGTTGCGAATGCATAATCAACTACCTCCACACGAATGTACGAATACAGCCGCTTGTTACATCGTGCCAATGTAATCTGAACGGTGCACAGGGAAAAGCTCAAAAGCGGACTGATCGCTCCTGTTAAGCGGAGGACTCAGTAGTAGACGCGAAACGAGGTAAACAGGTAGTCGGGGTAACTGCCGAACTCAGATCCCAGGTCAATTGATGAGGGACTCGCGTCCGGCGCAGATCCAATACCGACAAACGCTCCCCCCTCAATGTAGATGCTCTCAGCGATGTTGTACTCCAGACGCGGCGTTAGCGAAACCGAGGGATCGGTGATGTTGAGTACCGCCTCGGCAGTCAAAGTCACCAGCGGGCTGATCTGTATACTCACGCCGGGGACCAGGTAGTGCTCTCCCAGCAGGTAGACGGCCCCGTCCTCATACGCTCGCGTGAATGGCAGCGATGCGTAGTCATCAGGATCGGCGGCGCCGGCCTGGTTATAGTGATACTCTGCGAATCCGTAGATGGTCTCGGTCAGGCTGTAGTCGGCGCCGACCGTTACACGCCAGTAGCGATCGATCTCCGATTCGTCATGGGCTTCATCATCAAGCATCGTATATGCCGCCTCTGCCCAGACGCCGGCACCCGCGACAGATCGCGTAGCGCTCATCCCGAGCATCAGATGCTCACGAAACAAGACCGCAATCGGGGAGACATCGGTCCTCCCAACATAGAAACGTCCACGCACGAACCCGGCACTGCGGTCATAGGCAAACTCATCTCCGAATATCCAGCCGACATCAATCTCGCTTAGCAGACCTACCGGTATTCGCGCCCGGAGCGCATCGACGCCAATACGGTGTTCTGTGTCCAGCTCGGTGTAGGCATATGGTGCTATGACATCGGTTGGATTGATCACTCGGGCAAAGCCCCAGGCGACCGCCTGCCTGCCGAGGTACACATCGGCAAACGACAGGTGCAAGGTCGCCTGCAGACGATCGATATTCTGAAACAGGCCCAGGCTGCTCAGATCGCGGTCATCCTCGGGATAAATGCGGGCATTGGGATCGCCCACACGGTAACTCTGCGGATTCAGGCCAAATCGGAACGGATCGAAGTCGAAGAGCGCGCGGTCCTGAACGCGGAGCACCAGGTTTCCCGCGGCCTCCAGCGCCAACGCATCGGAGGCCCGCCAGGCAACATCGAGACGCAGGCGGTTGGACACCGAGCCCAGGTCACGCGGCGTGCGAAGATCCCCAAACTGTACTTGCAGCGGCAGACGGTATCCTACCGTGAAATTCTTGTAGTACCCGCCAAAGTTGATGTCGCTCGACCACACGACGGGAGCCATCAGGACGACCAAGACTACGGCGATGGTGGTTCTACTCACGCGTTTCATCGCGCTCTATCTTCCCATCTTTCAGTACCACTACACGGCGTGCATGCCTGATTACTCGATCATCATGGGTGGAGAACACGAACGTGATACCATCCTCCTCGTTCAACTGCCGCATCATACCAATCAAGTCCTCGGCTGTTTCCGAGTCAAGATTAGCAGTAGGCTCATCGGCCAGCACCAGATCCGGCCGTGACACAATAGCTCGCGCCACCGCTACTCGCTGCTGTTGACCGCCGGAAAGCTGTGGTGGCCTCCTGTTTAGCATATCGGCAAGCCCCAGCTGCTTGAGGACCTGCTGTACCCGCTGCCGCCGCTCGTCCTTATCGACCCCCTGTAGCAGCATTATGTACTCCACATTCTCCTTCACGGTCAACACCGGGATTAGGTTGTACGCCTGGAAAATGAATCCCAGGTGGTCGCGCCTGAAATCGCAGAGT
>CAZXRO010000422.1:0-2095 GCA_964642435.1 uncultured Ignavibacteriales bacterium | reverse complement strand
CGACTGAGGAATTGAAACCAGATTCAGGTAGCGCGGCCTTCTTGAATCGCTCGGCCATGATGTCTTCGTACAGCTCGAAGGATTCGGCCCACAGTAAGCGCGCCTCAGTCTCGTTGCCGGCCAGCTTCTGGACCTGGGCCATGAGCCAGCGATGGATCTCCTCTGGCGAATCGTCGGCGTAGATCCGCCGAAATAGCTCTTGTGCCAGTACCAAGTATGCTTCCACTCTCGGCGATTTGAAGTTCATGCGTCCACCTCCCGTGCCACAAGACGGCCGTCATCGGTTTCGATCAATTCAAAGTCGCGCTTTGGCGGCGGTCCCTTTCCGTTGTCACGCCTCGCTCCGCCATATCCTTCGCTTTGCCACCGATCCAATATCGCCATCACGTATCGCAAGCCAAACTTATTTGTCGATTCCGCTGCTTCGCTGATTGCTTCGGATACCCACACCTCGCCCGGCAAGTCTGCTCCAGTTGCCTTGCGCGGCAATGCCTTGCGGTGCTTTTCGCATTCATCAATGAGACCACCTATCTTGTCAGCTAGTATCGGCGTCAACGTTGACGCTGTTGCTTGCTCATAAAGTCGAAACGGGTTGTTGTCGCGCTCATCTACCTCTGCTTCTGCATCTGTATCTGAATCTGCATCTGCATCTGCATCTGAGCTAGAGTTAGTCCTGACCTGCTCATGAGTAGGTCGTGAGTTTGTTTTGCGCTTGTGCTTCTTGTTGTAGGGATCGTCGTAAGACCCTGGTGCGGGATAGTCACTGTCTGCCTCGCGAGTTGTGTTGCCCTGATACTTGTGCCATGTCGGGACCCAAAAGTAGTTGCGGCTATCCACCTCATAACGCTCGATCATCCCCCGGCTTTCGTACCAATCGAACGCCTCGGCAACCATGTCAACGTTCACGTCTTGTCGCAATGGGAACACTTTGGAACGCACCCACGCCGGATTATCGAGCCCGCGCCCACAGCGGTCCAACTGGAGAGGCAGCAGCACCCACAGCAGGCGCGTGAAGTCATCAGGCATATCGTTCAGATCTAGCGAATCAATCGTCTTGGTATGTAACTTTCTCCACTGTGGCATTCTGATGCCCTCCGTTTAGGTAAGGTGTGACCGTCGTGTGCCATTCATTGTGGTGCTCACGGCAAAGCAAGACCTTGGGCCACTGGTTGCACTGGTCGCCAAACAGTGCCCTTGGCGCGACGTGGTGTACCTCCGCCGGCCTTTCGCACCCACTGACCTCGCACTGTGCTTCTCCTGAATAGTCCTCAGCAATCGGTATGTCGCTTCTACTCTTGTCGTAGTGATCCAGTAGCTCATCGACTTTGCTGTGCGAGACGTTTTGACCCGTCTTTTGAGCAAGGCGACCGCAATCCAGGCATTTCCAGCGGAAGTGAACGTCACCATTCGATATGATATACCGTCGCAGCTTGACGTTATCGCTGCCGCATCGCTCGCAGGCCGGAGGTGCTATCATCGCTGTGATCCGTACTGTTGCGCCAGAGCAAACAGCGTGCCGATTGTCACCTTCCCGTTGCCGTTGCCGTTCGCGTCAAACCCCTCCCACTTCTTCTCGACCTCGCCCAACCTGCCGTCGGCCCACGATACCGCCAGCGATTCCCCCGCCGGCCCCGGCAGTTCGCTATGAATCGCCATCAGCACCGAGACCCATTCGCCGTAGTCGATGGCCCACGGGTTTAGGCTGTCGAGCGCATCCCGTATGCGCTTCTCGTCTGGCGGCTCGTCTCTTTGCCTGGATCTCCGTCTTGGTCGCCGTTGCGCTTGCATCGCGCCTTCGTGACGCTGGATCAGGTCACGTATCACGTCAAGTGGCAATTCGTGGTTCAACCACTCCATCTCACCCGCACCGGGCCGGCAGCCGTAGAAGAATCGCACCGGGTCCTTGCACTGTGGGTCAGCAGCACCCCAGATCCACAGGAGCGCACTCGCGGCGCGGGTGTAGTTCTTCGCCTGGTGGATCGGCTTGTCAAGTAGGAAAATGACGCGGGCGCGTGGCCTTGCTGGTGTGTGACTGGGCGTGGTGTGGATCAGGGAGCCGTAACGTTCGATGAATGAATCCTGCATCAGGTGGTCA
>CAZXRO010000421.1:0-2129 GCA_964642435.1 uncultured Ignavibacteriales bacterium | reverse complement strand
CAATCCAACCTGCGCGATCTGAAGATCGCCAAATCGTCGGGCCAGGCACCGCAAACCTCCGCGATCTGAAGATCGCCAACTCGTCGGACGAGGCACCGCATACCGCACCTGCGGCTACTTCAAGACGTCGCCTGTCATCGCATCGACGTAGCATGCGCCAATCCTCGGCCCCATCGGGCCGACAAAATCGTATCCCACAGCCCAAGCAGGAACGGACTTGGCATCCGTCTCAAAAAAAAGAGACACTAACACCATCTGCACTATCTTGAATCCGTCAAGATGTCCGAATTCTGATTCGACGATCTGGCGGCATTCGGTTTGCTCGACAACGATCGGCTGATCACCGTCCACTCGAGAAACGAGGTGTCTGAAACGAAGTACTTCTCCAGAGGTGGGATCGATCTCGACAGAAACCGCCTTCATGCCCCGGGCGACACCGTGTTCGTCAAGGGGCTCTCGCCAAGCGAACCGGTAGACCAAGTGGCTACCACGTGAAACCAGCCCATCCGAAACACGGCGCAGTCCTTCGACTTCTTCCTCCCCAATGTGGATACTCGCATACTGGATCGCCCGACTGCGCGCCGCTTCCAGGGGCACCTCAACGACCAAGTCCTGAATCTCCTGAAGCGTCCTTGATCTTCCACTAAGATCTTCAACAGACACCTCTTTGGGCTTCACCGTGAGGTTCTCCATCGAGACGACCCTCTGTTGAGTGTTCGAAACTTTGATTTTGACCGCCCGCGAGGCCACCATCGTCCAGCTGCCATTCGTTCGGTCAAAACCGCTGCCTTCGATCTTCAACGCTGGTGGATTCTCTGCAGCACCGTCCGAAGGCAGCGACAGATCAGCTTCTAGGAAGTCCATTGCCAGGTTGACCGAATCGACAATTGAACTTGCAGAAACGGACGTGTCACCGAATACGAAAGTCGATGCCGCAACGGCGGTAACAACAAAAGCCCGCAGAACTTGAAAGAATTTCATAATTCAAAGCCTCCACAATAGTCAATTGGCGGCTCTGCCGAAACGAGCTGGAAAGAAGGACTCTGTGCTCGAGACGCCTAAATCGACGTAGATTTGTGCGTTGTCAAATGTGTCCAGAAGCTCTTGAGGATATCCGGTGTACGCCGCCACCACGTAATCTGATGCCAGATGGCGGCAAGCGTACACGTTTGATGGTGAACCATCAAGGGCTTCTTCGTGCTGGGTTAAGCAATCCCAAAATTCCTCCGACCAGGTATCCGCGAGATTACCCTGCACGTCACCCGGAAAGGCAATCGATAAATCAACTCCTTTGCCAATCAAATTGTAGGAAAGATTGTCGGCTGGAGAAGAGGGGAGACCAGTGTTGCAGGCCAACAGAACAACGAGGTAGATGTCCTTGAACGCTTCGGCTGGCTGTTGATCAACATATTCGGAAACAAAGAACGTTATTAACCCGGAATGCGAGGCGAGATCGGTAACCAGAACGGGATCGAATGTATTGTCGGGACTGCCGTAAAACTCGAGGACACCCGGGGCTCCGTGGCCAGAAAAGGTGAACACCGCATCGTGGGTCCTCATTCGTTCGATAGCATCTGTTGACGTGGCGTACAGGTTTTGTGGCGCCGAGATTGTCTCGAATGATGTTCCATCGATCATTGCCGACATCGCCAAATCGGCGAATTTGGCTGGATCGGTGCAGTCTCGCTCGGTGAAGGGTGGGTCGGGATAGAGCTGACCGTAGTTGCTCGCATGGGGTCGGCCAATCTCAATCACAGCGAGGCCTTCATCTCGCGTGCCCGCTACGACGCCGCTGGCATTCTGCTGGAGGGTCACTTCAGCGAAGAGCGAGTACGAGCCTTGAAGGAGGATCCGATCGTCGCCGGTGTTGTCCCTCGCGGTCCATTCGCTCTCGTAGAAGCCGTTGACGATCGTGTGCGGAGACGAGTCCACCAACTCTGAGACGGTGAGCGGGCCTGGGGCGCCGTAGAAGTTCTCATGGATCTGGCTTGCGGGGTCGGACTGAGCCTCGATTACCGACTCCAGGTGTTGCACGTGCTGCTCTGTGCCCTTGATGCGATACCGAATTTTGAGAGGGGCCATCTGCTTGACGTCGACGATCGAATCAGTGACCTCATTCCCGTCATGGT
>CAZXRO010000420.1:0-2143 GCA_964642435.1 uncultured Ignavibacteriales bacterium | reverse complement strand
GGTCCGATGAAAGTCATGCGGTGACTGAGGCCATCGCAGAGATTGACCACGATGCAATGATCGCTACGGTCGTGTGTGAGAACGTTAGTTTTGGCTATCAGGTGGACCGTCCGGTGTTCGAGAATCTGACCGTCGAACTACACGGGGGAGAGACGCTGGCGGTTGTGGGACCCTCGGGATCGGGCAAGAGCACGCTGGGGCTCCTTTTGTGCGGGCTGAATCGACCCGATTCCGGCTGGATCCGGTGCTTTCGCGCGGATGGGCAGCCGGTTGGCTCCGATGATCTCTTTGGCCGGGTAAGTGCCATCCTGCAGCAACCCGAGCGTCAGTTCTTTCTCCGGACCTGTGCCGAAGAGGTTGCGTTCGGCCCCGCCAATCGCGGTCACGGTTTCAGCGAAGCTCACGTGGGTGCGATGCTGCGCCTGGTTGGACTTGATCCCGATCGTTTTGCCTCTCGCGATCCGCTCACACTGTCAGGCGGCGAGAAACGCCGCCTGGCCTTTGCGGCGGTACTGTCCATGCAGCCGGAAGTGATTGTTTTCGATGAGCCGACGTGTGCCCTCGATGTTGATGGCGTCTCGCGGTTTGTGGGCCTGTCTCGGCACTTAGCTCAGCGGGGGCGGTTACAGGTGATTATCACCCACGATGGCGACCTGGTTCGACTTCTGGCCGATAAGGTGCTGATTCTGGGAGACGACAACAATGGCTCGCTCATGCCGGCCGATGTTTTCTTCGCTCGCGAACCGGAGGGCATTGTGTCGCCGCCGTATCGTACGGGGGAGCAAACGGCGTAGGGGTGATCACTTTTCTTCATTTGGGGACTTGACTACCGACACGGATTCGCTATAATCGCTGGCAACCGTCGGCCCGCTTTCAGGCCGGAGTTACAGGAGAGCCTGATTCCTTTTGTGCGGAGCCGACAACGAACCTTTTAAGGTGATCCCGCGAGGTCACTAAAGGTAGAGGCATGAGACCGACTCACATCTTCCCACATCAGCTATCACAGCGCCCGATAGGTCTATTCAGGCCGCTGCCGACCATCGCACACATCTGTTCAATTGTATCCTACAGGGAGGTCATTCATTGACGGAAAACATGAAGCCAGTCATGGATGCCAAGAAGATCAGCCGGGCCCTGACCAGAATAGCGCATGAGATACTCGAGCGCAATTCCGGTGCAGAGTCACTGGTGATCATTGGTATCCTCACCCGCGGGGCACATCTGGCGAAGCGAATCGCAGCCAGTATCAAGAGTCTTGAAGGGGTAGAGGTCCCGGTCGGACTGATGGACATCAGCCTCTACCGCGATGATGTCCATTCCAAGCTGGACCAACCGGTGGTGCAGCAGACGGACATCCTGTTTCCGATTGTCGATCGCAATTTGATCCTGGTGGATGATGTCCTGTTTACGGGCCGCACGATTCGTGCCGCGCTGGACCACATCAATGATTTCGGTCGGCCTCGCACAATCCAACTGGCGGTGCTGGTTGATCGCGGCCATCGGGAACTGCCGATTAAACCGGATTATGTTGGCGCCAACATCCCCACCGCGCGCGACGACCGGGTCGCCGTGCAGGTGGCTGAGAAGGAAGGTGTGGACAGGGTCGATGTGATCGCTCACGGCAATTCCGATGCGGCTGAGAAATCCGGGAGTGAGAAGGCCGCGAACTCGAAATCGAAGGCGGCCGGGAAGCCGACCAAAAGGGCGAAAGGGAAATCATCATGAGCCAACTGCATTCCCGCCATCTGCTTGGACTGGAGGGAGTCCCGGCTGATGATATCACGCTGATACTCAACACCGCCGAGACGTTCCGAGAGGTTATTGATCGCCGAATCAAGAAAGTACCAACTCTTCGCGGAATTACGGTTGTCAACCTGTTCTATGAACCATCGACCCGTACCAAGATCTCTTTTGAGCTGGCTGAGAAGCGGCTTTCCGCGGATTCGATTGGGTTCTCCAAGTCGACTTCCTCGGTGACCAAGGGAGAGTCGCTCCGCGACACGGTACAGAATATTGAGGCTATGAAGATCGACATGGTGGTGGTGCGCCATTCTTCCAGCGGGGCACCGTACCAGTTGACGCAGTGGCTCGATGCCAACATCATTAACGCCGGTGACGGTTCGCACGAGCACCCCACCCAGGC
>CAZXRO010000419.1:0-2145 GCA_964642435.1 uncultured Ignavibacteriales bacterium | reverse complement strand
TCGCGTACCTGGGCAAACAAAACGCCCACCGAGATCATCAACGACATTCAGTTGCTGGTGACCGGTATTCGCGATACCACCAACGGCGTGCATTCCGGCGATACCCTGCTGTTGCCCATCGACCAGTACAACATCATTTCGCTGCTGCCGCGCTCTGAACACTCCGACCTGACTATCCTGGAGTACATCACCAAGCCCGGTAACAGCTTTGGCCTGACCACCGTTGAGTGGCTGACCGAGCTGAAAGGCGCGGGCGTCGGTAGTACCGATATGATGATTGTGTACGAAAAGGATCCGGAAGTGCTCGAAGCGCGGATCCCGATGGAAATGCAGAACCTGCCGCCGCAGGCCCGCAACCTGGAATTCCTTGTGCCGGTGGAAGCCGAGAACGCCGGGGTGGTTGTTCGCTATCCCCTGGCTTGCAGCTTCGGCTACGGCATTTAAGCGAGCAAGCAGCCGGTTACCTCCTTGGCCGGCTGCTCTTTTTTATTCAAACAATCATAAGAGGTAATTCACATGCCTGTGCTCATTTACAACGGTGCGCGTCAACACACAGTTTCTGTTGACCGCAAAACCAATGTCCGGCTGATCCCGGGCAAGAATATCGTCGAAGCCGCAACCCTCGAAAAGCTGATGGACAAGAAATCGGGCTCCCCGGGCTTCAAAGGTCTGGTGGACGACGGTGAAGTCGAAGTGCTGGACGATACTGTCATGAATCCGGATTCCGGCGATCTTGATATCACCAAGATGAGCGCCAAAGAGGCCAAGGCCCTGGTTGATGCTGAGCCGAACCTGGATGCACTGAACAATTACCTGAAGGCTGAAGAAGCCGGCGATAACCGTCCCTCCGTGGTCAAGGCGATCAACGAGGCGATCAGCGGTATCAAGGCGGCTGATGAGTCTGGTGATTCCAACGACAACGAATAATGGCCGTACTGACCACCATCGATAACATTAAATCCATTGCCCAGGATGACGATCACATTCAATCACTCGCTGATGATAGTGAATCCATCCTGGTCAATGTGGTTTATCCGCTCGTCGAACAAATGGTTCGTGAGTCCAAATTCGGCGGCCTGACAAAAGCCGCACAAACCTACCTTTCCGCGCATATTCTTAGCCTGGCCGCGACCGACTCCGGCGGCCGGGGTCCGCTGTCCTCCGAATCCATCGGTGATATCTCGGTTTCCTACACCTTGCCTTACCTGAACCAGGTTTCCGTGCTGGCCTCCACGCAATACGGCCTGATGTTTCTGGAGCTGCAACGCAAGGTGATCACCCCGGTGTTTGTCCTATGAGTCTCAAAGGCATCAACGTCAGTTTCGAGGATCGCGATACCGGTATGGAAGACGTGCTGCGCGAGATCCAGGCACGGGCCAAGTTCGTGGACATCGGCATCCAGCCGGATGAAGACGAGGAACTTTTGAAGATCGCGGCAACACACGAATACGGAGCCAAGATCGATCACCCGGGCGGTACGCCCTATGGCTACCGGACGCAGAATGACGCGCAAAACGGACGGGTTCGATTCCTGAAAAAAGGGGAGGGGTACATGGTGCTGGGTCATACCAAGCCGCATCAGATCACCATCCCGGCCCGGCCGTATATCCGATCCACGGTCGATGAGAACGAAGAAAACTATTTCCATGCTGCTGAACGGTTGTCCGGCCAGATGGTGGACGGGCGAATCGAGAAGTATCAGGCCTTATCCCTGATGGGCCAACTGGTTGAACGCGATATCAAGCGGAAGATCGTGGAGATCAAGGATCCCCCGAACGCGCCGGCCACCGTCCGGCGCAAGGGCAGCGCCAATCCTCTGGTGGACACCGGCCTGCTGGGCGGCTCTATACGCTACGTGGTGCACAATGGCGACGATAACGAAAGTAATCAGGAAGCGGGCTAAGGCCGTCACCCGGCTGCGCCCGGGCGCGACCACCACGGCGAACGGCTACCGCACGTCCGCTACGCCGGCCAGCGACCCGATCCAGGCACACATCCAGCCCATGTCCCCCAAAGAACTGCGCAACGTCCCCGAGGGGCAGAACACGATGGAGTGGGTGAACGTCTGGTCCCTGTTCGACTTGCAGGAAAACGACAAGATCGTCGATGGCGGCAAGACCTACGAAATCCAGCGGTTCAAGGACC
>CAZXRO010000418.1:1172-2145 GCA_964642435.1 uncultured Ignavibacteriales bacterium | reverse complement strand
ATCGGCCTGGCCAAACGGCGCCTGCTTTCGCTCGAGTTTGACACCCCAACACTGCAATTCATGCGAGCTGTCAAAGACCTCTTTGACCCCCGGGGCCTCCTGAACCCGGATAAAATATTCCCTGTTTGAGCTCTGGGTATCTTTTTGCCAGGTGCTCACTTGACAACAGTTTTGTCCAGTTGTATAATCGCCTCATTGCGGTGCGGACCGCATGCTCAAGCGGGAAGCAAGATAGAGCATTTCTCATAGGAATCCGATACTCGGAAGGAGCCTTCGCATGGCAAAATCAATCAAACAAAAATTCGAAGAGCTGATCCCCGGACTGCGCGAGGAGCGCACCAAGTTGGTCAAGGAGCATGGTGACCACAAGATCTCTGACTGCACTGTCGCTCAGGCCATCGGCGGGATGCGTGGTGTCAAGGGAATGGTCTGTGACACCTCGGTCGTCGAACCGGACAGTGGACTGATCATTCGCGGCGTCCCGATTATGAAGCTCACCGACAAGCTCCCGGAAGAAATCTTCTGGATGCTTCTTATCGGCAAGCCGCCCACCAAGGATGAACTCGCCGGCTTCCAGAAAGAACTGAAGGAGCACGGCGAGGTACCGAACTACGTCTGGAAGGTCCTCAAGGCGATGCCCAAGACCTCGCACCCCATGGCTATGCTGGACACCGCAATCCTGGCCATGGAAAACGAGTCCATCTTCCGCAAACGCTACGCCGAAGGTATGTCCAAGATGGACTACTGGGAGCCCACCCTTGAGGATGCCATGCGCGTGATGGGTACCATCCACTCAATCGCCGCCGGCGTCTACCGCATCAAGTACAAGAAGGGTGACCTCATCGCTCCATCGAAGAAACTCGACTGGGCCGCCGACTTTGCCAAGATGCTTGGCCTGCCGCCGAAGAAGGGCGAGACCTACGACATGATGCGCCTCTACCTCACCCTGCACTGTGACCACGAGGGTGGCAAC
>CAZXRO010000418.1:0-1162 GCA_964642435.1 uncultured Ignavibacteriales bacterium | reverse complement strand
TACCTGCCATACCGTCGGTTCGGCCCTCTCCGATCCGTTCTACGCCGTCAGCGCCGGCCTGAACGGTCTGGCCGGCCCTCTGCACGGTCTGGCCAACCAAGAGTGCCTCAACTGGGTGCTCGAGACCATCGACAAGTTCGGTGGCGCCCCGACTGAAGAGCAGATCGAAGAGTACGCATGGGAAACCCTGAACTCCGGAAAGGTCATCCCGGGTTACGGCCACGCCGTCCTGCGCGTCACCGATCCGCGGTTCACTGCCTTCCTGGAGTTCGGCCGCAAGAACCTCAAGAAGGACCCGGTCTTCATGACCGTCTCACGCGTCTACGACGTCGTCCCGAAAGTCCTCGAGAAGCACGGCAAGGCCAAGAATCCGTGGCCGAACGTCGATGCCGGTTCCGGAGCCATCCTCTACAACTACGGCCTCAAGGAATTCGAGTACTACACGGTCCTGTTCTCCGTCTCGCGTGCCATGGGCATGCTCACGCAGTTGGTTCTCAACCGCGCCTTGGGTACCCCCATCACTCGTCCGAAATCTGTCAGCACCGAGTGGCTGAAGAAACAGGTCGGCATGAAGTAAGCAGAACCCCTGTTTCATCGATACACAAAAGGCGACCCCGGTTGGGGTCGCCTTTTCTATGGCCGCGACCACACGAAACTCGACGCTGTCTATCCTCGACTCCCATCTGCAAGCGGCAGACTCAGAATGAATCGTGCCCCCGCCTGAAACTGAGCATCCAGCCGAACATCTCCCCCAAGGTCGGTCATCACTCGGTCAACAGTCGCCAATCCCAGCCCCGTACCGCTGTCTTTGGTCGTGAAATAGGGCGTGAACACCTTCCCCTGTATCTCCTGATCAACCCCCGGTCCATCATCTTCGAAAACAATCCGGGCCGTGCCGTCCGCAGGTGCCAATCTCACCGCAATCCTGCCGCCGGACCCGCCCAGGGCCTCCCTCGTATTGGCAAATAAGTTCACCAGTACCTGCCTGATGGCATCGGAGTCACTCCTGACGATCACTGGCTCATCCGGAAGATCAAGCGTCAACTCGATTCCCAGTTGCGATGCTTCCGGCTCCCACAATCGCATCTGCTGGGACAGGAGTTCTCCAAGATCGACCTGTGAATGGCTCCGACGGTCCTCACGCGCCAGGGCCAGAAACCGC
>CAZXRO010000417.1:0-2156 GCA_964642435.1 uncultured Ignavibacteriales bacterium | reverse complement strand
CAAGCGAGCCTCGATCTCTTTCTTTGATCGGAGCAGTTCATCACGAATCTCATCATCCGTCAGTGTTTCCAAGCGTCGGTGAGTGGCCGTGTGAGATTGAACTGCAACAGAACACCGCTCCAAATCGGCATGTTGATCCCAACTCATGGTTCTGATCTCTGGTCGGTTAGTTAACCCTGAAAACAGGATCATTTGCCCTACGATGTCGTCTATCTGGTTGTCCTGAAGCTTGTTAAGCTCGTGAACAAGAGATCTACATAGCGTGGGTACACGGTCTCGCGGACAAGAAACGGTGTCATCGAGAATCGCCCGGATCGTTGTTGGTACCCCCGACAGCTTGGCAATAATCTCCTGCCAAGAGCAGTCGTCACGGTGCTGACATAGATGGCCTGTCCAGACATGCCAGAAGCGCCTGTCACTATCTGGATAATCGGTCGGCGTGAATACCACCGCTGGCCAATGTCGCTCTTGCAAGGCCGGAAGTACATAGTCGACAAACTCAGAATCAGCATCGTCGAAAGTCAGCAGCGCGGAATGTCTCCGGGGGGACTCATGGCCCAGAACAATATCACGGAACTTCTCCAGGGAGATCACTTCGAAGTACTCGCCGATCGCATCAAGCTGCCCACGGAACTCCCGTACATCCTGTCCTCGATCGTAGCCGAGCAAATGATCTGGCGCCACACTATGATCGGTTATCCGATGAAAGGTGAACACCGCTACGATTGGCGTTCGGTGCAGACGATACGCAAGCTTCCAGAAGCCGAGACGATGGATCAGTGTTTTGATTGCGTGTTTCATTCTATCCTGTCTGCATCTGGCGGTATCGCGATCCTAAGCGTCATTGTCCAGAAGAGTGAAATACCAATTATTCAAATCCATCACCTTCTCCCTGAGCGGCCAGTCTGGTTTGGAGTACACAATGAACGAACGCCCTGAACCACGCACGCGAAATCCCTGCTGTCGCATCCGGTTGACAATTGCTTTGTCTCCTACGAACACGAAATTGACACTCTGTGACCCGGAAACAAATTGCTGTACAACAAACTCCTCGACCAGTGTGTCAAAAGTCTTCTCAAAGTCCCTGGCGATAATGTCATAGACAGTCGTGACACCATCGTGCTCAAGGTAGACAATGTATCCCAGAAGCGACTCAGAATCCAACTGATAGAGCCCGCAAGCCCGGAAATCTCGGTAGGCACACTCGAACACTCGCCAATTCAGCCATTCCGCTGACCGCTGACCAAGAATCACCCTGCTGCCGATCGCCTCGCTCAAAAGTTTGCTCACACCCTCGTCAAAGCGATGCAACGGTCGCAGCTCTACCCCGCCCCGCTGACGTCTACGGCGCGATCCCGGTGGGCGCAGGAAGAAATCGATCAGTGGCGAGAAGATGTTTGCAAGTAGATCGGACCGGAGGCGCTCCTTGAGTACTCGACGAGACCGCAAGGGTCGAGCGATGCGGACCTCTCGACCGAGTACCGTGTAGCCAGCTCGCTGCGTAATGGGGGCGGAAGTGTCGTTGGGAGTGCCGATCAGGATCGCTGTCTGATTGTGCTCAAGCCACTCAATCATGGCCCGCCGTAGTCGAAAAGCGAGCCCTCTCCGCCTGTGTTCCTTACTAACCCCCAAATCACCACCTAAACCTACCCAGTATGTCTCCCTCTCGATAACCATTTGACGCGGAAAACAGGCGATGGACCCTACCGCTGAAGCATCCTCCTTCGATCGCGCCATCCAGACCTTTGTCCGGCCATGTGGGTTGCTCACATAGAACAGATCGAACTTCTCTTCTTTCCATGCTGGGAAACTGGCGTGCCAGAAGTCAACTATCGTGCTTCGGTCCTTTGCAGGATCAACCAGGACAATCTCATAGTCATTATCTGAGGACATGTTACAAGTTTCCCATCTGTTTCTATTTGGTTCCTTCACGGTCGGCGCCGAATCCATTCCAACCTCTTCACCTTTGTCGGCCAACTGCGGCGATATACCCACCGTAGCCCTAACACGCACACGTAGAATGTCTCTCCGACAACTTTTGATCCAAGCCGGCGGTGCAGTTCATGCGAGGCGGCGTTACAAAGCTCAACTGCTGCGTACAATTGTGTTCGTTCCTCAGTTTCGAGGTGGTTGAGCAACCAGTCTGGCAGATACGA
>CAZXRO010000416.1:0-2177 GCA_964642435.1 uncultured Ignavibacteriales bacterium | reverse complement strand
CCTCCGTCAATGCCCTCCAAGAGTATGTTGCCGACCTGTTCGAGGTCGAGGCAGCCCTCTATGTTGCCAGCGGCACCATGAGCAACCAGATTTGTCTACGTGCCCACTCGCGGCCCGGCTGGGAGCTGCTGTGCGACCGCCAGTGCCATATCGTCAACTATGAGCAGGCCGGCCCCGCCGTCCACAGCGGCCTGCTGGTCAACCTGCTGACCACCCACCACGGCATGGTCACCGCTGACATGGTCCGCGAGTGCATCCGCCCGGTCAATTTGCACACGCCCATCACCAAGATGGTCGCCCTCGAGAATACCCACAACCACCACGGCGGCACGGTGCTCCCACAGGACGAAATCCTCAAGGTCCGCGAGGTTTGCGATGAGTTCGATCTCATCTTCCATCTCGATGGCGCCCGGATCTGGAACGCCCACATCGCCACCGGCATGTCCCTCCCGGAACTGGTGCGCCCGTTTCATTCGGTATCCGTCTGCCTGTCCAAGGGCCTCGGCGCCCCGGTCGGCTCGCTGGCGCTGGGCTCGCGTGAGTTCATCAACCAGTGCCTGCGCGAGCGCAAACTCTTCGGCGGCGGCATGCGCCAGGCGGGCATCATTGCGGCGGCGGGTCTTCACGCCCTCAAGAACAACATCGAGCGCCTCGCTGAGGACCACGACAACGCCCGCTATCTGGCCGAACGACTCAACGAAATGCCGCCGTTCAGCGTCGACATGGACCGCGTCCAGACCAATATTGTCCTCGTCGACATCACCACCAAGGAGACCGCGGTCGCCATGCTGGAACGTATGCGCTCGGTCGGTGTTCTGGGAATACCGTTCGGCCCACAGCAGATTCGATTCGTGACGCACCTCGATGTTACCCGCTCAGACATCGACCACGCGCTCACTCAGATAGAAAGGTTGACGTGAACAACATCAACTTCACGATTCTCGGCTCATCCTCAGGCGTCCCGCAACCCGACCGCAACTCCTCCGGCTACATTGTCTCCAATGGCCCGGCCCTGGTGCTCATCGACTGCGGGGGAGGGGTGACCAGCGCTTTCCTTCGCGCCGGCTTCGACCCGTTGGCGGTCGACCGCATGGTCATCACCCACACGCATCCCGACCATTGCTGCGAGATCCCGCTGTTCATCCAGATGCAGCACCTCGCCGGTCGCGTCCGCCCGTTGACCATCCACGTGCCCGACGAATTCGTTGAACCGCTCAAGTCCTACCTGCCTGCCGTGTACATTATCGCCGAGCGCTTCGACTTCGATCTGACCATCCTCGGCTATTCCGGCGGCACCCTGTTCGAGAAACCACTGCGCATCACAGCGCACCCCAATGATCACCTGAAGCACTACGCTGAAGACATCGCCCGCCTGAACCTCCCCAATAAGCTGCAGTGCCACAGCCTGGCTATCGAGGCTGACAGCACCCGCATCGTCCACTCCGGCGATCTCTCCTCGTTTGAGGATCTCCGCCATTTGCTGAAGCGTGGCGATGACCTCGTCGTGGTGGAATCCTCCCACATCGATATCGCCGAATTCCTGTCTTTCGCCGGAAGCAATCCGCAGACAACATTCCTCCTGACACATCTCGGCGATGTTCGCGCCGTCGAGGAACTGAAGGGACGTATCGACAAGGTCGGGCTGGAGAATGTCCGCCTCGCCGAGGACGGCCTCACCCTGCCGGTAACGGCATAGCTTGAAAGACCACCATCTTATCACATAGACAAAGCCCGCTCTGTGTGAGCGGGCTTCTTGCTCGGATTGACTGTGCTTGTGTCCCTCAACGGAGACACAATGTGTCAACGCTTGCGGCGCCAGGCAGATTTCATGAACTCGCGGTTCATCTGGGCGATAAAGTCCACCGAGATATTCTTCGGGCAGACCGCCTCGCATTCAAAGTAATTCGTGCAGTTGCCGAATCCTTCGGCATCCATCTGCGCCACCATGTTCTTTGCCCGACGTTCCGCCTCGACCCGTCCCTGAGGCAGGCTGGCCAGATGGCCGATCTTCGCCGCCACGAACAGCATCGCCGAAGCGTTCTTGCACGCCGCCACGCAGGCTCCACAGCCAATGCAGGTTGCGGCATCGAAAGCGAGATCCGAATTCTGTTTCGGCACGATTGTCGAGTTGGCGTCCGGAGC
Source organism: uncultured Ignavibacteriales bacterium (assembly GCA_964642435.1). Taxonomy (GTDB): domain Bacteria; phylum Zixibacteria; class MSB-5A5; order GN15; family FEB-12; genus WJKG01. The sequence continues at coordinate 35 of CAZXRO010000416.1, read as the reverse complement.
GTTTCCGGTATTGACCGAAATATATCCCCCGGCCT
>CAZXRO010000415.1:0-2180 GCA_964642435.1 uncultured Ignavibacteriales bacterium | reverse complement strand
GGCATTGTACTCATAGCCACGGCCGGTATTGGCCACTGTCGGCAGATCCATCCAGGCAAAATGCGTGACAAAGCCATTGCTGCCATCAGTACCCCAGCCGTTCATGCGAGGAACACGGCCGTTGTGCTGATACTCGTACCAGGTCAAACCAATGGTCTGGCCCGGAGAGGCAGATGCGTCCTTGTTATAACCGGGAACATACATTCCGCCTTCGGCGGTCTCGCCAAAGGCGTCAATCGGAACCTGATCACCGAAATTGTACTCGCGGGCCATGTTGCCCAGCAAATACGGATTCTTCTTCTGCGTAATCGGCGACTTGGCGGCAAAGGCTGAGAGCGCCAGAGCGCTGATCACCAAGGAGAGGACTAACAATAAGGAAAGCTTCCTCATCATTGCAGCTCCTTTCGAGTTTTTTTAAGAAAGTTCATGACCAATCTCGTTATTCGGAAACGAAAACAGTCGGTTTAATTCTCCACAAGTCAACCTTGGTCAGGGGTGACCTGAGGATAACCTCACGGAAAAGACACTTGCTACTCGTTGCTGTGGGGGCACCTCCCTTCTCTTCGTCCTTTGCGCACCTTGATGACTGCACAGATCACCAAGACACTGTGGATCCTTAAGCTTACATCTGATCAATAGGTTGGCTTTTGAAGTACACGTTTTAACGCAAGTTCGCTACATTAAAAGAAAACGTTCTACGTTCACCAATGCAGACCAGCCGCTTCCATGGTGCAAGGCACTCATGCCTAACGGTATCATATGGTTAAGGGCAATAGAAAACGGCAGGACCGCTGCATCCTACATTATGTTTCAAAAATATGGTCACTTGCCTTTGACAGGCTAACGTAATGATAGTACGAACCCCCTTGATTGTCAAGACTTTTTGCCTGTTCGCATCCTCAATTCCATCACCACCTTACCCCCTTTACAAAACAGAAATTGCCGCCTGGAAAGGCGGCAATTTCTGCGTTTTTGTGGCTGTTTCGCGCCGCAATTACTGCGGGGGGCGCGGCCCCTGATTGTACATGAAGCTCACCATGTAGGCGACATCATTCACATTGATTGTCGAGGACATGTCCACATCCCCCGCCTCAAGCGGCGTGGGCGACGGACCGCCTCTGAATACGTAATTGGCCAGCACCACGATATCGTTGATCGTGTACTTGTCGTTGCCATCGGTATCACCACGCATCAACGCCTGCACTGAGAACACCGTACTCACCGTATCGGCCGCACCCAGAATGTCGGTGGCAATAAACTGTACCGTGTAGTCATTGCCAACATCTGCTGTCGTCGGCACATACGTGTGTACCATCGTACCGTTCCCCTGATCGACCACCGTCGCACCGGCCAAGATCGGCTCAGCCGTCATGATCAACGAATCAGCGTTGGGATCATCGGCAGTTAACGTCGTCTCATACGTCTGGTCAGGAATACACACAACCGTGTCCTGCGGGACCAGGGTGAAGACCGGTGGCAAATTGCCGCCGTCTGTCACGGTTATATCAACTTCCACCGTGTCACGGGCAAATTGATCATCGGTCGCAATAAAGCGTACCGTGTACTCCCCAGACTGCTGACCATCCGGGTAGAAACGGAAGGTCTTGATACTCTGACTGCCCGTGAAGCTGGCATTGACCGGCAGATTCTCCGCTATCACGGTCGGCATAGCTGCACCATCGACATCGGTCGCCGTCACCGTGAATATCAGGCTGTCGCCCTCTACCAGACTGAACGGACCTGTACCGTCGGAGAAAACCATCTCCGGGGCGAAGTTGCGGTTATACACATCCAGTCGCCGCGGTGAGGACTCGGCTATCAAGGTCGGATCCTCAGCGTCGATAGACTGCAGGCGCATGTAGTACAAGCTCGGATCATCGTCACCTTGAGTATAGTCAGGTACGAAAATGAACTGGCCCGTGCCATCGCCATTGTCAATCACCTGCATGTTAGGCGCCAGCGAATCAGTACCGTCGATACGAGCACCAATACTCGGAACTGTGCCATCATCATCCCATACCTGAATGTCAAAGCCCAGCGTGTCACCCTCGAAACCCTCATCGTCGACCACGAACACTGCGATCCACGGGGTCAGGTTGGAATCGACAACCGTGATATTCACCAGCTGCGAGTCGAACACGCCCGGCTGTGCGGCATCTTCGGCGTAGAACGTGACATCG
>CAZXRO010000414.1:0-2183 GCA_964642435.1 uncultured Ignavibacteriales bacterium | reverse complement strand
TCGATCATTGATCCTGAGTCCCCCGAGTACGAAGGTGCCGTCTCTGAAGAAGACTTCATCGCCGTCTACACCGACACCAGTACCGAAGGTGTCGATCCTGACCACTTTGGACGTGCCCACAAGCCGCTCAACATAGAAGTCAACCAGGCTTCCTATGCATGGTCATATCAGTATGCCGAGGATATCGTCCTCTTCGATTATAAGGTCAGGAACATCGGGACGCAGACCTTGAACGATATGTTCATGGGCTTCTATGTCGACGCCGACATTCACTTCGGTCAAGACGATGGTAACCAGGGAGCTCAGGATGATTTGTCTGGCTTTCTCGAGACCTACCCGGCCGAGTGCTTTAGCTGTACCTATGACGATACCGTCTTCATCGCCTGGACAGCGGATAATGACGGCGATCTGGAAGAGGAAAATCCGGTGCCGCATGTCACGGCCACCCGCATTGTCCGTACCCCCCGCAGAGGCGCCCTCGAAGTATCGTACAACTGGTGGATTTCAAACTCCGATGCTGCCTTCGACTTCGGCCCACGCGAGCAAGCCAACAGGGGCAAGTGGAAAGAGCCGCTGCGAGATTTCCGGACCGGTGGCACGGGCACCCCTGAAGGCGATGTCAACAAGTACTACCTGCTGCGAAACCAGGAGTTCGATTACGATCAGGCCTATACTGCCTCCATCACCTCAAGCGATCCGCTCTGGCTGCCTCCCAACGCCAGCCGCAAATTCCAGTGGTCCTCCGGTTTGGACACGCGCTACCTGTTGTCCTTCGGACCGTTCGATATTCGCCCCGGTGAGGAACTGCCGATTTCCTTTGCCTATCTGGCCGGTGAAGACCTGCATACCGTCCCCAACAACCTCGACTTCTTGTCCGAGGCGAACTATGATCCGGACTCCTATTATGCCAATCTCGACTTCTCCGATCTCGGCCTGAACTCACGCTGGGCATCATGGATCTACGACAATCCCGGTGTCGATACCGATAATGATGGCGACTCCGGCGAGGTATTCATCTGTGTCACCGATTCCGCCGTCGTCGACTCCACCCTGATCTTCGATCCCGATACCGGCGAGGAGATCTGGCAGTACACCTATAGTCCCACCAGTGCCGATACCTGTTGGACCGAGGGTGACGGTGTACCGGACTTCCAGGGCGCCTCTCCCCCGCCGGCGCCGCTTCTGTGGGTCACTCCCGGCGTGGGCAAACTTACCGTCCGCTTTAATGGCACCCGGTCCGAGACGACACCCGATGTCTTCTCGCGCGAGGTCGATTTCGAGGGATATCGCGTCTACATCGCCCGGGATGATCGGGCGCCCAGTTTCTCGGTGGTCGCCTCTTACGATATTGAGGACTTCAACAAGTGGGTCTATAACGACGATGAGAGGATCGAAGATTTCGAACTGCTCGAGGCCCCCTTCACCTTGCGGGAACTGCGCTGTACCTACGGTGATTCGTGCAGTGACATCTCCTTCAATCCGTTGGATTACACCCGCAATAACCCGCTTCGGGTTGATGGCTCCACCTTCTTCTTTGAGAAGCAGGACTATAATGTCTCGGAGTTGGGGGTAACGACACCCATCCGCAAGCGCTTCCCGAATCAGCCCTACCCGAGTTCTATCGTTCCGGATTCGGCTCATCCGGAAGAGCTGACCGAGGATGGTTACTTGAAGTACTTCGAGTATGAGTACACGATCGATGGTCTGCTTCCGACAGTACCGTACTGGGTCAATGTAACCGCCTTCGACTACGGTTCGCCGCAGTCAGGTTTGCCGTCTCTGGAGACCTCGGTTACGGTTGGCGATGTGATGGCATATCCGCTGGCTTCGGCCTCGGAGGTCGCCCTGGGTGACAAAGAGGTCTACGTCTATCCGAATCCGTATCGTATCGATGCCGGCTACCGCCAGAGCGGGTTCGAGGGGCGAGCCCAGCTTGACCGTCCCGATGATCGCGTGCGGGCAATCCACTTTGCCAATGTCCCGCCCAAGTGCACCATTCGTATCTACACGCTCGATGGTGACCTCGTTCGGGAACTGCTCCACGAGAAAGACCCGACTGACCCGACCGCCACCCACGCCGAGTGGAATATGATCACGCGCAACACCCAGTTGGTTGTGTCTGGATTGTACTACTGGACGGTTGAGGACGAGGCCGGTGAGGTGCAGATCGGCAAGCTCATGGT
>CAZXRO010000413.1:0-2190 GCA_964642435.1 uncultured Ignavibacteriales bacterium | reverse complement strand
GAAGAACCTGAAGTAAATCAGATGCCCGGTGGCATGAGTAATCCCTCCCACATAGAGATCAATCGGCAGCCAGGCATTGGCCTTGGCAGTATCGAAAGGTGCGTTGTCATTGTGCGGATCGACATAGCGCATATAGTACCATGACGAACAGACAAACGTGTCCATGGTATCCGGGTCGCGCCGTGCCTCTCCCCCGCACTCGGGACAGACCGTGTTAATGAACTCAGGGACATCGGCCAGCGGTGACCGGCCTTCCGGTAGGTACTTCTCCACCTGAGGCAGCTTGACCGGCAGCTCTTCATCGGGCACAGGAACCGGGCCGCATTTCGGACAATGGATGATGGGAATAGGACAGCCCCAATAGCGCTGGCGAGAGATCGACCAGTCCTTGAGCTTGTAGTTCACCTTGCCGCGGCCAAACCCCTTGTTTTCAGCGAATGCCGTCACCTTCTGAATAGCCTGCTTGCCGGACAGGCCGTTGAACTGGCCTGAGTTGACCATAGGCCCATACTCTGTGAACGCATCCTCCATCTGGGCGGGATCCAGAGAGGTGCGCTCATCGGGATGTATCACTATCTTGATGGGGATGCCATACTTATGCGCGAAGGCGAAGTCTCTTGTGTCGTGAGCCGGTACAGCCATGACCGCCCCGGTGCCATAGCCGGCCAGTACGTAATCCGCAACCCATAGCTGTATCTTCTCGCCGTTGAACGGGTTCACGGCGTACTTGCCCGTGAACACCCCATCCTTTTCTTCGTTGGCCGCAGCTCGCTCTATATCGGTCCTGAGCAGCGCTTTCTGCTGGTATTCCCTGACTTTCGTGGCGTATTCACCCTCAAGATTCAGCCGATCGATCAACTCGGACTCCGGCGAAATCGCCATGAACGTGACACCGTAGATAGTATCAGGGCGCGTCGTAAACACGGGCAGCTTCTCGCCGGTTTCCTCGATAGTGAAGTCGATCTCGGCTCCGTAGGAACGGCCGATCCACTCCTTCTGCATCTTCTTGACATTGTCAGGCCATTCATCCAGAGTATCCAGATCATCGATGAGCCTGTCGGCATACTCGGTGATGCGGAAATACCAGCCCATCAGTTCGCGCTTTTCAACCTTCGCACCAGAGCGCTCAGCGATACCATTGACTACTTGCTCGTTCGCCAGGACGGTCTTATCGACCGGGTCCCAGTTGATCCAGCCCTTCTTCTGGAATGCCAATCCGCGCTTGAACAACTGGATGAACATCCACTGTGTCCACTTGTAGTAGTCCGGCAGGCAAGTGGTTACCTCCCGTGACCAGTCGTAGGAGATCCCGACAGTCTTGAGGGTCGAGCGTGACACCTCCACGTTGCTGAGCGTCCACTCATCCGGCCGAATATTGCGCTTGATGGCGGCGTTCTCTGCCGGCAGACCAAAAGCGTCCCAGCCGAACGGATGGAGCACATCGCGCCCCTTCATCATCTGAAGACGAGCGACAGCATCGCCAATGATGTAGTTCCGGAAGTGGCCCATGTGAATATCACCGGATGGGTAGGCGAACATGACGAGCATATAGAATCTGTGGTCTTTGTCCGGCACATCCGGAGACTCAAACTGTCGCCGCTGATCCCAGAGCGATTGCCACTTGGACTCTATTGCTTTGAATTCGTATCTCTTCTTCGTCTGGCTATGACTGTCCATGGATGCTTCAATCCTCAATCGACCGGTTACTGATCGCTCATAGTATCACATTCGGTCTCAGTTTTCAATATTTTATGCTTACCACAATGAACAAAGCCCGCCGATGTCAGTCGGCAGGCCAGGATTCATCCATCAAATGGCAGTCGACCAGCCTTGAAACTACAAGGCCGCGTCTACCTCATCCCGATCGACGGGGCCCAGTACTGCCAGCGCAAGCTGGTCTTCGTCCAGACAGAGTTCGGCAGCCTCGCGAAGCATCGCGGGGGTAACCTTGTCGATTTCATCGAGTGTCTGCGACATGCTCTGATAGCCACCCAGCATGAGTTCCTGGCGAGCAATACGGTTCATGCGATTGCCGGTAGACTCCATGCCAAGTACCAAATGTCCCTTGAGCTGGTTCTTGACCATCTGGAGTCTCGCGCTGGAGATCATGCGCTTCTTCAAACGCCGCTGCTCGGCAAGAATGACCTCAATGGCCTGCCGTACATGGGTGCCATCAGTGGCCAGATAGGT
>CAZXRO010000412.1:0-2193 GCA_964642435.1 uncultured Ignavibacteriales bacterium | reverse complement strand
TCAGCGTCTCCACAAAAGGCAGCGCCAGGATCAAGTCGCCCAACCGGTCCGTACGGCTGACCAGAATGCGATCCCCCGGTTCAAATTCCAACGGTTCTTGCAGATTCATGACGCTTTCCCTTCCTGCCGCTGCTGGTATGCCAAGTGACGCAGCTTGCTGTATTTCACCAGTACGGCCATTGATGATAACGCAGACAATATAAAGCCCTCCATGCCGTCTCGAAATCCTTGTTTGGTTATGTAGTGCTTGAAGAAGGATACCAGTGGCCGAACCACAATGTCGCTCGCCGAGGCCCTCCGCCCCGACGCGTATGCCTCCTCGGCACCAATCGTCGTGTACCGGTTGAACTTCTGCAGGTAGTGCTCCAGATTCGGATCACTGAAATGCAGCAGCTCGCCCTGCAGCACACCCACATCGCCATCAACCTTAACATACTCATGGACGATGTCGTCCGTGAAATTCCCCTGCCCCCGCCGGAACAACCGCAATTGGTAGTCCGGATACCAGCCACAGTGCAGAATCCACCGGCTCAGAAAGTGCGTCTTGCGCGGGAATCGATACCCTGCAGGCCCGTCCTCGCGGCCGATGACATTCCTGACCTGCTCGGCCAACTCTGTCGACACCACTTCATCAGCATCCAATGCCAGAATCCAGTCGCCTTCCGCCTTGGCCACTCCCTCGCGCTTGGCCGGTCCGTACCCGGTCCACTGGCATTCATAAACCCGGGCTCCCTTCTCCTGGGCAATCTCGCAGGTCGCATCGGTCGACTGGCTGTCGATCACAATCCACTCATCAGCAAAACCAACCGAGTCCAGACAGCGACCAATATTCGCTTCCTCATTACGCGTTATTATGACGACCGACAACTTCATGAGGAGCTCACCGCTTTCTGGCGGCGCACCACGTTCTCGTAGACCTCAATGACCTGGTCCACCGTGATATCGAATATGTCGCCAATGTTGTGAGACAAAACCGCCCCATCAATCTGCTCGTATGGATGCCACAGCACGAGGTTCTTGCGAAAACCGGGATACAGAGCCACCACCGGCACCTTGAACGACCGGGCGATGTGCACCAATGATGTATCCGGGCTCACGACCACATTCACGTACCGTATCAGCGCTGCGGCACCCTGGATGCACAACGCATCCGGAATCAGCCTGATCCTCCTGCCGAACTGCTCAACCAAGGCTTCCCCCATGGCCCGCTCAGCAGGAGTGGTAAACACAAGCACCTCCGTCTCCGGATGGCCCGCCCAAATTCGCTTCAGAAGCTCCTTGTGATTCTTCTCCCCCCAATACCTGCTTGAGGCTCCCGCCGACAAATTCAGCCCCGTAATCCACGAAGGTCTACCATCCGGATACAACCGGTCCATCTGCTCCTCGGCCCGAGTCACCATCGAATCGGGAATGTACGGTGGCGCATAGCCCGACTCCGACCTGCTGTCAATACCAAACGCCTCCAGCAGCCGCATCGTGTTGCTGATGATGTGACGAGAATCATCGAGCGAGGTGTAGAAATTGAAGTCGTAGAACTTGGCATAGCGCTGCTTACCGACCGCCACGCGCCAGGCTCCCGGCGCGCCCCACTGTGACATGAACAACGCCGTCACCGAGTCATCGCACAACAAATCGAACACGCAATCGTACGTGATTCTGCGCACTTTCCTCAGTTCGCGCACTATCTCGAGCGGCCGCTTGCGGTACAGATGGACCATATCAAACCGCGGATCCCCCTTGATAATCCCCACATTGCTCGGCGAGGCAAAAATATGTATCTCCACACCAGGGAAATGCTCACGAAAACGATCAATCACCGGCAGCGAGATCACCATATCCCCCAGCTTCGTTTCCGGCCGCAGAAACAATACCCGCTTCATCTGGTGACCGTCCAGCTCAGGCGGGCCGGAACGTCCCTTTCGCAACCCCAGGCGAAGCAGCGCAAAAACACCCGCCTTGATCCAGTGCTCCATACGCTTGCGAAGGCTGACCGGCCCCTTGCCATCAATAGGCGTCGGGTTAGGCATTTACACCTCCAAACTGGAGATTGTACAGACGATGGTACAATCCGTGCGAGTCCAGCAACTGCTGATGCGCCCCTGATTCCACAATCCGACCGCTCTGCATGACCAGAATGCGGTCGGCGTTCTGGATGGTCGAGAGCCGATGGGCCACGACGATGCTGGTCCGGTT
>CAZXRO010000411.1:881-2209 GCA_964642435.1 uncultured Ignavibacteriales bacterium | reverse complement strand
TTCAGCCGTTCGTGAGACTCGAGTTCGGTAAGCCAGTGTCACGAACGGCACCTTCCCGGGACCATCCCTCTCCGTCAGATTCAGGACACGGTAGTCGCGCAGGCTTGCGAGATCACACCCGCAAAGGTGATCGATGAAACGACGAGAGATCCACGATAATTGTTGGCTCAATATCGAGTGGGGCAAGGGAGTCACACAAATGACCGGCGTCTTTGAGACGAGCGGTGATCGCGGTGGACTCTACCGGCTGATTGTCCTGTCACTCCTGTCTTCACTTGCGATCATAATCTGCTCATGCTCGGTTGGCCCCGAGCCTCAAACAGAAGACGCCCTCTGCTATCAAGTGATGAGCAACGCGCAACTGCTGGATATTAGAATTGACTCGCCTGCTGTGGCGACACCGCCCGCGATGTGGCCGGACTGGACTGCTCAGGTCGGCCAATTCCGGCTGTACGTCAATCACGATCATCGAGCGGGTGACACGGTCCCTCGTATCGACGTTCTCGACAGAAGTGGTTCGTGGCCTTTCACAATGCTCTTCGCGCGTGATACCCTGTATCTTCACATCCTCCCGGCTGGTTGTACGCTCAGTGAGCGGTCGTCAATTGAGCTCCTTCCAGGGGAGTTTCCACTGGTGGTTTACGCCGGAGTCCAACGCGCGCTGTATCGGTTCTCATACATCAGGGGGCGGACCACTCTCGATCCCCTTGCCCCCGCGGACTTTCTCACGACGGAACCGGTACATCCGCTACCGGACAACACCGTCTTTCTGCAGTTGCCACCATCGAATAGCAACGCCGGGCTGATTACCAGCATCGTGGCTGACATTGGCGAGCGGGCCGAGCTGATCCAGCTCGAGGCCGGATTCTATCAGAGCGTTTGGTACTATGTCAAAAAGACAACCATTCGGCGATGGAAAGTCAATGAGACGGCCGCGGGTGTCATCCTGTTCTTTCGACCTGAACACAGCGATGCCGTCACGACCGTACGCGATATCCTGGCCAACTACCAGAAGAGGGGCCATGCAGATGCAGCTGATAAGCAAAAGTGAAGAGCGACTGATCCACCGCCGTCGATCGCGGTGCGCCCGCCATTCACATAGACAGAACATCCCGGCGATACCCGTAACAGCCACGGCGTCGAAAGGGTGTGATCTCTGATGAGTCAGCACACTGACACTAACCGGCATCTCATGAAGGTAACATACCAGCGCAATATGCTCATGGCGCAACTGGTCGTGATCGGGCTGTGCGGTCTGGTCTTGCTCGTGAGCTATGTTGCCGATCAGGCCCAGCGGACTGGTGCCCAGATCCTCCCGGCCGCTCAGC
>CAZXRO010000411.1:0-871 GCA_964642435.1 uncultured Ignavibacteriales bacterium | reverse complement strand
GGCTCAGCCGGCTCGCGACCTTCACGCCCGCGTCATCGAATCGTCGGTCGTGATCCGCGACACCAGCATCATAAAACGCGATTCGACACGACACGCCCGACACCTGTTGCCCCGGTTCAACCCGTTCGCACACCGTCATGAAGGATTCCTCGGGTTCGCAACACTCAGACCGGTTTCCGATGAACCCCGGCCTGTCAGTGCACCCGAACCTGTGGCCATTCTCGTTCCGGAGGTTGTGCCCGATGAGTTCAACGTGTCGTATTCTCTGACAACGGGGGCAGACACTGGTCTGTTTCTGCCCGAGGGTGTTCGACTATCACAATTCCTACCGGCGGATACCTCGCACAAATCGATCAATCTCCCCGTCAGGCTCATCCAGAGTGTGAAGCCTAAAGTGCCGCCAATAGCGACATGGAATGACAAGGAGGGCTACGTCGAGGTACTACTGCTGGTGGACAGTCTCGGAAATCAGCAGCACTTTTCCTGCCGCAAGCACCGGCCGCCCCAGGTTTCCGGACCTGCCTTTAGCCTGGACGTGCTCGTGAAGGGTGGGAAGACCGGGTCGCTTGAATTCTACGTGGACCAGCGGGAAAACAACCTGCTGTATGTCAATCTGGCTGAGCGACCTCAAGACTATCATTTTGCCGACTACCTCATGGGTGTTCTCCCGCAGTGGACGTTCGCCCCAGCTGTCCGGAACAGTAGACCCGTTTCCAGTTTCGTGATCGTTCAGTATCGGTTCTGTCGTCAGTCCGATCCTGATTGTCAGGAGCTGCTCTTGAAAAGCGTCTCGTAGCGCCACGCATCGGCGGCCCAACCATTCAGTGGGTTTGACGCCTCGCCGTTTGTGCCGAGTGCTGTGTGATGCTGA
>CAZXRO010000410.1:739-2210 GCA_964642435.1 uncultured Ignavibacteriales bacterium | reverse complement strand
CCGGCGTTTTGTTTGCCGGGGGGTGGTCGGTAAGACGGTCAGTGCCGTTGCAGGCCGCGGGCGCCGGCCATGTAGCAAAAGCCGATAAACAGTGCGACGGCGGAATAGATGTAGTCATTGGGCGGCAGGCTGCTTCCGGCGGTTTGGGCGAAGAAGAGCGGGATGATAAACAGTCCACGCAGCGTGTAGACGACCGCGATCAGCCAGAGCACGGGTACCAGCAGTGGTAACTGGCGGTAATGTGCGGAGCCGGAGAGGCCATAGAGGCCGAATATCCAGAAGATTCCGGCGACACCGAGTGTCACCAAGGGGGGGATGAGCGATCCCTCGCGGGCCAATCGGGTCATCGCGTGTCCGGCGCCGAAGTACTCGTACGCCCACGGGCCCAGGAACACGATGGCGATGTGCAAAAAGCCGATGGCGATATTGAGTACGCCGCCGACAAGCAGCCAGGCGCGGAAGCGGGTGGGGATGAAATCGGTCGATTGTCTGTTGGTGTTGTGATCAGTCATAGTCTCCTAAGCAAGGCAATCTGGACTGGATTGTCAAGCCGGGTCAAGGCGGCGCAACCAGCCATCGAGGAAGACCCGTTGGGTGGTGTCCGTTTTGGCGCGCCTGAGGTAGTGTTGTCCCTGGCGAATGGACAGGGCGATGGCGAGGGTGTCCGAGCGACCGGCGCGGTTGATGTGGTCGATTGCGGCCAGGGTCTTTGGTCCGATGCGGCCGTCGATTGCGAGTTTGGTGTGATCATCGGCCAGAAGCAGGTTGAGCAGTTGCTGCAGGATACGGGCTGCCCGCCCCGTGCCGAGGTGGACAGCCATATCCAGCAGTCTGTTCGCAACGCGTTGCGAGGCGATGCGCTCGCCGCCGATGTGGTCCCAGTAGTGGCCACGATACCAGGAAGTGACCTCGCGATGGAGGCACGCCAGATCGGTCAGGTTGTCGGGGAACGACGGGTGTGCGCGGCAGGCATCGACAATGCGCCAGCCGGGCCACTCGGGATGGAAGGTGCGCGCGATACCCATACAGGTCTCGCCGCCTTTGTCATGGGGATGATTGCTCAAGCCGCCCTCGCGCGCGAGCAGACCAGTCAGAGCGGATTGGTAATCGGCCATGAGGTACTCCTTCCCGTTGGTTGTTCCGTGTTCGCCCGAGTATGTGGGCGAGCGAATTGCTTTCAACTATCGGGGTGGATGGGAAAGTTGGTGTGAAGTTGTAGTGAAAGTGAGGGGGCGGGGGGCAGGTGCAGATGCGACGGGTACGAGAACCCACCGCAAGCGGTGGGGCACCCAGCTTGGGGAGATTGACCTGCATGATATCTGATCCCGATCCTTGGGATCGGGGCACCGGGCGGATGCGAAGGGGTGCGAGCGGTGCGGGTAAAGAAGAAACCCACCTGAAAGGTGGGGCACCCCCGGCAGGTGCAGATGCGACGGGTACGAGAACCCACCGCAAGCGGTGGGGCACCCAG